>NZ_JBSHMJ010000017.1:0-80244 GCF_053645265.1 Dietzia sp. NPDC055343
CTCGAACTCGAGGAAGTTGTCGACGGCGGCCGGGTCCATGAACGGCAGGACCTGGCTGCCCCAGATTCCGGCGACGCCGGCCTCGCGGTCGATCCGGTAGTAGAGGTTCGCCAGCCCGGCCCAGGACAGGGACCCCGCGCTGCGGCCGGTGGGTGCTTCCTCGTCGTTGACCATGAATGAGTACGCCCACGACTTGCTCTGCCCCGGGGAGAACTCCGCGTCGTGCGAAAGCGCGGGTATCGAGGTCTTGATTGTGGAGACCTTCAGGTCGCCCAGCCCGTTTACCGCCGCGGCAGCCACCGTGGCTGGCTGCAGAACCCTGCCGTGTTCTCCGTCGCCGTCGCGGAGCCACATCCGGAGGAACCGGGTGTAGTCCGGCATGGTCGAGTACAGGCCGTGCCCGCCCATATCGAGTTCGGGGTCCTGGGGGAGCACCAGTTCGGTCGGGGCCAATGCGCCCTCGGTGCGCTGGTGGACGGCGGCTAGTCGTCCTGCCATCGACGGGGTCATGGTGAAGGCGGTGTCGTTCATCCCCAGCGGGGTGAAGATTCTCTCGCCCATGACATCGCCCAATCGCTTGCCCCGCACGGCCTCGACCACCAGGCCCGCCCAGTCGATATTGGTGCCGTAGTTGAATTGTGTGCCGGGCTCGAACAGCAGCGGCGACATCAGCGAGTCCTTGGTGGCGCCGATGATGTCGGGCTGGCCGGTTTCTGCGAGCAATCCAGCGTAGAGGTCGGAGAAGAACGAGTAGCCGAGGCCGGCCGTGTGCAGGAGCAGCATCCGGGTGGTGACGGGCGTGGACGGGGCGCGCAGGACGGGCGCGGCGTTTGAATCGATGCCCTCGGAAACCTGTAGTTCCGCGATCTCCGGCACGTACTCGGAGGCCGGCGCGTCCAGATCGACCAGACCCTCCTCGACGCACTGAAGGACCGCGGTCGAAGTGACGGCTTTAGTGGTGGAGAACATGCAGAAGACCGTGTCAGTCGACATCGGTGCCTCGTCGGCGATCGAGCGCAACCCCGACGCGCCTTCGTAGATGGTGCCGTCGGCCCGCGTGACGGTGGCGACGACTCCGGGGATTCGCGCCTCGGGGACCGTGGCGGTCGTGGTGCGGTTCAAAATGTCATCGAGGCGGGCGTTCAGGGTGGACATCGGTCAACCTCCGAGGTCGGGGCCGCGGTGCGGCCGAGGGGCCCGCGGGGAGCGGGTCGGGAGGATCGTCACCCGTCGGCCCGGCAATTGACGTCGCGGATCGGAACCGGATGTCCGGAGTCGGCACTCAGATGTGCGGCGCGCCTCGCAGGGTCTGTGACGGGTTCTCGCCGAATCGGCGGCGGTAGGAGGCGGCGAAGGATCCGAGATTGACGTAGCCCCAGGCGTGTGCGGCAGAGGCGACCGAAGCGGCTCCGCCGGCCAGTTCGCGGCGTACTCCGTGGAGTCGGCGTTCGTTGAGATAGGCCCGCGGAGAAACCCCCACGTACTTGGAGAAACCGCCGCTCAGGGCGCGGGCGCTGACCCCGGCCGCCGCGGCGATCTCGGAAACGGTGGGCAGGTCTTGGGCGTGTTCATCGATAAAGTGCACGGCGGCCCGGATGTATCCGGGAGCCGGAACGGAACGCGGCGACGACAGGTCGAGGCCGACCCGGTGTGACCAGTCGCCCAACAGCTGGGCGACCAGCATCTCCTCGAGGTGGCGACCTGCCGGCCCTGACGCGACCGCCGCGGGGTCCACCGCGGCGGTGCGGGACGTGTAGTCGAGAAGGCTCAGCCACGGACTGCCGGGGCCGCCCACGACGCACGGCCGGGACCACAGCCGACTGTCGGGAGCTGTGCCGTACCACCGGAGAGACAGGTCGGTGAGGAGACGCTGGGGGATGGTCAGGTTGAGCTGCAGGTGTTCGGTGTCCGCCTCCAGCCGGTAGGGGGAGTGCGCACAGTCCACGACGTAGGTCTGGCCGCCGGTCAGTTCCGTGCTGTTTCGCAGGCCCGCATGCCGGGTGTTCCCGTCGACGGTGGTGAGTACGAGAATATTGCCCGAGTCCACGGCGAACCCGTCCAGGTCGACGTGGATGCCGTAGGTGAAATGCGTCATCGTCATCTCGCCGATGGCGACCGAGTACATCGACGACGACGGGGTGATCCGCCTCCCGTGAGGGCGGACATCGAAGCTCATGTACTTGTCATCGGTCCAGGCGCGGATGAAGTCCCAGTCTCTGGCTCCTGGCCGATTCCGGGCGGATCCCGGTCGGGGATCGAACTCGGTGATCATGCGGACACATTACGTGCGACCGGTACTCGGCCGATGCACATCGACCGCTCCGGGACCGCGGAGTCCGATCAGCTGACGGTCAGCAGGATCTTCCCGTGCGAGTCGCCGGACTCCAGGAGGGCCAGTGCGTCGGCCGCCTGCGCGAGCGGGATCTCGCGTGAGACGCGGGTGGTCACATCGCCCGCGGAGACCAGCGGCCACACGGCATCCACGACCTCCCGGCAGATGCCGGTCTTCCCCCCGGGCCCGTCCACCGG
The DNA here is from genome assembly GCF_053645265.1 of Dietzia sp. NPDC055343. Taxonomy (NCBI): domain Bacteria; kingdom Bacillati; phylum Actinomycetota; class Actinomycetes; order Mycobacteriales; family Dietziaceae; genus Dietzia; species Dietzia sp. NPDC055343. Next base: position 2,530 of record NZ_JBSHMJ010000017.1, read on the forward strand.
GCGGGCCCGGAGGTTCGTCGCCATGATCCCGGCGCGCTTGGGCAGCAATCCGCCCAGGTTGAGCTCGCCCTTGACTCCGCCCTGGAGGCCGATCACGATGATGCGGCCGTCCGGAGCCAGCGATGCCACGTTCCGCTCGAGGTACTTGGCCCCCATCACGTCGAGAATCAGGTCGACACCGCGGCCGCGCGCGTCGTGCTCGGTCCACTCCGTGACCGTCTCGACGAAGTCCTCGTCCCGGTAGTCGATCACCAGGTCCGCGCCCAGATCGCGGCACATCTGCACCTTCTCCGGTCCGCCGGCGGTGGTGGCCACCCGTGCGCCGAGGGCGCGGCACACCTGGATCGCGTGCGAGCCGATCCCGCCTGCCCCGCCGTGGATGAGGACCCGCGGCGCGCCCAGCTCCTGATCGCCCCAGTGGGCGTCCCCGGCGAGGATTCCGCGGCCGAGGCCGCCCGTCATCGCCAGGTTGGACCACACCGTGCACGCCACCTCCGGTAGCGATGCCGCCTCGTGCAGCGTCAGACCCGCCGGCACCGGCATCACCTGCCCGGCCGGGACCGCGACCTTCTCGGCATAGCCGCCGCCGGCGAGCAGCGCGCACACCTCGTCGCCGATCGCCAGGCCCTCCACGCCCTCGCCGACCGCCGAGATGCGACCCGAGCACTCCAGTCCGAGGATCTCCGACGCGCCCGGAGGCGGCGGGTAGTGCCCCCGGGACTGCAGCAGATCGGCGCGGTTCACTGCCGTGGCCGCCACATCGATCACGACCTCGCCCTGCGCGGGAGTCGGATCGTCGACCTCGGTCAGGCGGAGTGTGTCGGGTCCGTTCGTGTACTCGATGGCCTTCATGAACCCGACCGTAGTCGCGACCGCAGGACCGGGCATCCGGCCGGGATCGATCGGGTCGTGGAGGCGCGGCTTCGTGCGGTCGCCGGGGGTCCACTACGATGAGCACCGTCGTCAGCGTGTGGTTCCACGTGGAACTACGCAGTCGCGCGTGTCGCGGCAGGCGGCGGGGAAGTGTGGCAGAGCGGCCGAATGCACTCGCCTTGAAAGCGAGCGTGCCTAAACAGCACCGGGGGTTCAAATCCCTCCACTTCCGCAGAAGACCTGCAGGTATTGCAGTGCAAGCGGTGCGCAAGGGGCGGGCGGGAATTCGAGGCCGCGGGCTGATCTTAGGGTCACCTAACCTATGGTTGTGGGTATGACCAGCTTGAGGAAGAGCTTCCTGGGTGCGATCGCCCTCGCCGTCGTCGTCCCCTTCGCCCCCGCTGTGGCCGGCACCGCGGCCACAGCGTCCGCCGCGCCCACGGTCCCCGACGACCTCCCGTTCTTCCCCGAGGTCCAGCAGAACCCACAGGTCACCGTGACCACCGAGGACGGCCGGCCGGTCGACGGCCTCGCCGTCCACCGCGGCGACGTCCTGCTGATCCACGGCACCGGCTTCTCCCCGCAGGCCAACCAGGGCGGCTTCCCGCTGCCGGTCCCACCGGGTGTCCCGAACGGTGTGTACGTCCTCTACAGTGCGTTCCCCGACCACTGGAAGCCGAGCGAGGACGCTCCGTCCGGCTCCCGCACTCACCCGCATGACCGGATGGCATGGGTGACCCCCGCCGGAACGCTCGAGGCGATGCCCAAGGCGCCAATCGACATGCATCGTTCCATCGCCCGCGTGGCCCAGCCGATGGCCGACGACGGCAGCTTCACCGCCCGGATCGTCGTAGACCCTGCCGAGAACACCCCGGGCGACAACTGGGGCGTGTACGTCTACGCCGGCGCCGGCTCCGTCAACGCCGCCGAGGAGTTCTACGTCCCGATCGCCTACTCGCCCGAGCCCGGGCCCGACACCCCGCCCGAGCCGACCCCTGACCTCGTCGTGGACGCCGGCCTCGTCCACCAGGCGACCTCCGCCCTCCAGGGCGGCATCAACCCGCGGTCCGGAGCAGCCGAGCAGGACGGGGAGCGCGTGAGCTTCACCCGCGACCACGCCGCCGAGGCCGCCGCCGGCGACGGTATCCAGCGGTACCGCGGCACCGTCACGGCCACGGCGCGGTTCAACATCGTCGAGGTCGCGATGAAGGACCCCCGGATCGAGACCCGTGCCGACGGCAGTCGTGTGCTCACCGCTCTGGTGTCACAGCGCCACGATGTGGGGGCGGACCTGCTGCACCGGGTCGACGTGGGCGTGCTGGGGCCGGTTGACGTGGCCGGCCTCCACCCCGTCGTCCTGGGGCCCGTCACCGTCGGGCACGTAGCCGTCGACGGCTGATCAATGACGCCGCTGCCCGCGTGCGGCGACCAGCGCCGCGAGCTCGACCCGCGTGCGCAGGTCGAGCTTGTGCAGGACGTGGGAGACATGGGTCTGGACGGTGCACGGGGGCCTCCGGCCCCGAAGACGAGCAGTTCTGCCCCGAGAGGTCAGGGAGTGACGACCTTGTCGAGGTCCGAATCCGAGACGCTGACGATCGTATCGAGGACCTTCGAGTAGTTGGGGGAGTCGCCGGAGACGATCGACACGTGGTTCTCGCCGTCGATGACCATCAGCTTGGCGTCGCCGCCGGCCCGGCGGGCCGAGGTGACGTAGCGTCGCGAGTTCTCGGGCGACACCACCGTGTCCTCGGAGCCGTGCAACGCCACGACCGGGGTGTCCGGGGCGATGTTCTGGATCGGGTCCACCATCGCGTAGCGGTCCGGCACCTGCGACGGGGTGCCGCCGATCGCTTTGACGATCCGGTCGTCGCCGTTCTCGGCCGCGTAGACCGCGTCCAGGGGCCCGGCGATCGAGACGACCCGGGTGGGGCGGAACCTGGGCTGGGAGCCGACCTCGTCGTCGTCGAGAAGATGCCTGGTCCCACCCCACACGGCGAGCTGGGCGCCGGCGCTGTGCCCCACGACCACCTCGTCGTCGATCGTGATCTGCGGGAACATCTCGTCGACCTTCACCACATGGTCGAGGGCGTCGGCGACGTCCCGGAACGTCGTGGGCCAGCCTCCGCCCGAACCGAGTCGCCGGTACTCGATGTTGTAGACCGCCATGCCGCGGGTGGCCAGCTCGCGGGCCAGTGGGTCGAACGCATCCGCGCCGATCTCGCTCTGCCACGCGCCGCCGTGGATGATCACGGCCAGCGGCAGGGAATCGACCTCCTCCTCACCCGCCGGGATATAGAGATCGGCCCAGTTCTGCTCGGGATCGGGCTCACCGGCACGAGTCGGGTACTCGAAGCGCTGCACCGCGACCTCGTCCAGTCGCGCGGGGCCGTCGACCGTCGGGTCAACTTTCGCCACCGGTTCGGGGGAGGCGCAGGCCGGCAGCGCGATGAGCGCAGAGGCCAGGGACAGCGCGATCGCCGCGGTATACGGACGACGGCTGACACCACGTCTCAGGGGCACAGTCACTACCTCGTTAGAGTCTTCATTCGACAAGAGCAACCTCGCACGGCGCGAGCGTCCGCAGGGCGTCTCGCGCGGCACGATGCCGCGCAAAGAATGAAGCTCAGCTTAGCGTCTGTGCGAGGCGACGCGAACGTACCGCCACGTATGGGGCTGCCCCCCCCACCGGAAAGCGCAGGGGGATCAGCGGATGACGCGAACCCGGCCCGGCTCCGGCGACGTGAGCGGTCCTTCATCGGTGACATAGCGCGTCAGCGCGGAGATGTCCGTGAGGCCGGCTTCGCGGCGGGTGCCGCGCTCGGCGAACGGCGAGCCGTTCCATTCGGGGGAGGAGAGGAACTCGTTGACCACCACGGTGTACTCGGCGGCCGGGTCGACCGGCTCGTCGTCCACCGTCAGCTCGGTGACGCGCGCACCCTCGGGTTTGCTCATATCGACGGTGTAGCGCACGTTCGAGGACACGGCGGGGCCGTGGTGGCCGATGTCGTCGGCGAACTGGTCGAAGGCGTCCTGGAGGTCCTGGCCGGTGACGGTGACCAGGTAGAGGCGGTCGCCGTAGGGCTGGACCGTGTGCAGGGTGGCGTAGTCGAGGGGTCCTCGCGGCATGTCGGCCAAGAGCGAATCCGGGTTGGACAGCGCGAGATCCGCGCCCCGGCCGCGCGCCGCGTGGAGCTGCCCGTCGGCGATGACGTCGGCCAGCGGGGACTCGCCGTTCTCGTCCATCTCGAGCGGGATCGTCTCGGATGCCTCGCCGATCACCTCGCGGGCAGCCGGCGCCGAGGCTGCCCGCGCCTGACGGACGAGCTCCTCGGTGGCGGCATCCGGCTCAATGTCCAGGTTGACCGTCTGGTTGAACACCGACGTCTGCGGACGGATGACGTGGCCGGTCGTGGGATCCACGGCCAGGTCGACGACGGTGACCGAGCGGCCGTGGGAAGCAGGGGCGACGACCACCCGCTCGTCGTTGTCAGCGTCGAGGATGCGGCACGTGGCCGGGCCGCCGGACGCGCCGACGATCAGGGCGTCGACCGCCGGGTTGACGTTCTTGACCATGTCGATCTCGGTGAGCTGCTCCGGACAGGCCCCGGGGTCCAGGTTGTCGTGCACGGAATCGGACTGGACCAGGCCGACGATCGCCTCGACGCCCAGGAACTGCAGCGACTCCACCGTGTCATCGAGCGCGCGCATGGGGTCGGCCAGCCGGGTGGTGGTCTCCGGAGCCCCCTCCGGCGGCATGGTCACCGCCACGACGCCCACGCGGACGTCGCCGACCCGGTGGATGGCGAAGGGAAACGTCGGCGCCGCGTCGTGCGACGGGACCACGTTGGAGGCCAGGAACGGAAAAGCCGCCCCGCGGAAGGGCGGCAGCGGCGGGTCGACCCGGCACTCCTGCTCGGAACGGCAAGTGGGCTTGACCAGGGATCGGATGTGGTCGGCGCCCTTGTCGAGCTCGCGGCGGCCGATGCCGGCCCCGTCGACCCCGATGCGGTTGAAGAACTCGATGGTCGGACGGTCGCCCAACAACGCCGCCTCGGGTGCGGTCCCGCCGATCGAGTCGCCGGTGGCCAGCAGGAGCGCGTTGTCGGACTGGGCGCGCAGCTTGGCGACGGTGGCGGCGAGGTGGGGACCCCCGCCGGCGGGGCGGACGTTCCCGGATCCGTCGCGCAACTCGCCCTGGAAGCCGACCGGTCGTGACAGTGCCCCCGAGAACTCGCCGATCCCGAGGATGCGCACCGTCTGCGCCTCGACGGACGGGCTCCACGGCTTACTGGTTTCGTTGGTCGTACCTGCCTGAGCAGCCGCGACGGGCGCCGAGACGAGGCCCATGGTCAGCGCGGCGACGGCCGCGACGACGAGCGCCGCCACCGCGGCGGCGGAGCCCGGCCGGGACGTGAGCGTCATTACGGACGTATGGGCAGCTGCGGAGTTCGGCACAGGGCGTGAACTCAGCTGCTGCACATCGACTCCTCACAGGGCGGCCGTAGTTGGGCGTGGCAGAAGAGAAAGCGGACTTGGGGTCTGCTTCCCGAACCTCGCCCATGGTGCCGTCGCCAGGTCACGGGACCCCGCCGGAACAGTCACATTCCGGTTACGAATTCCTTCGCGGCAGCGAGGAACCTGTCGTTCTCATCGGGATCGCCTATCGACACCCGCACTCCGTGGCCGGCGAAACAGCGGACGATGACCAGGCGCTCGCCGCAGTGCTCGTCGAACGCCGCGGACCGGTCGCCCAGCGGCAGCCAGACGAAATTGGCCTGGCTGTCCGGAACCGTGAAGCCCATCCCGAGCAGGGCCTCACGAACGCGGCCGCGCTCGGCGACCACCGCATCGGTACGCACCCGCAGTTCGTCGCCGGCCTCGAGGCAGGCGATGCCCGCGGCCTGTGCCAGCGAGCTCACCGAGAACGGCACCATCATCTTGGCGACCGACGTGACGAGCTGCGCCGGGCCCACCAGGTAGCCCACCCGCAGGCCGGCCAGCCCGTAGGCCTTGGAGAAGGTGCGCAGGGACACGACGTTCGTCCGGGCCATGGCCTCGACCACCCCGTCCACGGGGTCCTCGGAACGCATGTACTCGTAATAGGCCTCGTCCAGGGCCACGGTGACGCGATCGGGGATGCGGCCCAGGAACGCCGCGAGTTCGGCGCGACTGACAGCGGGGCCCGTCGGGTTGTTGGGGGTGCACACGAAGATCAGGCGGGTCCGGTCGGTGACGGCGGCCGCGATCGCGTCCAGGTCCAGCGAGCCGTCGGCGCTGTTGGGGACCTGCACCGGCACGGCGTGGGCGATACGGGTGATGATCGGGTACGCCTCGAACGATCGCCAGCCGAAGATCACCTCGTCGCCCGGCGCGCAGACCGCCTGCACGAGCTGCTGGCACAGCGCCACCGAGCCGCACCCGGTCGTGACGTTCTCCGGCGCCACCCCGAGGAAGTCGGCGAGCCGCTCCACGAGCGCGCGCGCCGTGATGTCGGGGTAGCGGTTGGCGCCGGTGGCGGCCTCACCTATCGCCACGGCCACGCTCGGCAGCGGCCCCGTCGTCGTCTCATTCGAGGCGAGTTTCACCGCGCCCGGCACGGTCGCGCCGGGAACGTAGGCGGGGATGGCGTCGAGGTCGTTGCGCACGTCAGGGGACATGATTACAGCGTAGGACTATCGGGTGACCAGCAGGTGACCGGGCGTTTTGCGAACCAACGACGGCTGTGTGTACTGTTACTCCTCGTTGGCTCAGCAGAGCCTCCAGGAGGCGTGCCAGAGCGGCCGAATGGGACTCACTGCTAATGAGTTGTCCTCCTAAAAGGGGACCGGAGGTTCAAATCCTCTCGCCTCCGCCATGTCGGAGAGCCGGGTGACCGGCTGATCTGGCACGACAGAAGAATATGAGTATGCGCCCGTAGCTCAATGGATAGAGCACTTGACTACGGATCAAGAGGTTAGGGGTTCGAGTCCCTTCGGGCGCACGTCACGAACGCCCCCGTCCACGCGACGGGGGCGTTCGTCGTTTGCGGGCCCGCCTTGCCTGCGCCTCTCGCGCCTCCGCGTGCCGCCCCACGCTACCCCCGCCCTGCGCCCCCGCGCGCCCCGCGCTCCGCCCATTGGTCGCCCCCGTGCCCCGCGCCCCCGCCCCGCCGATTGGTCGCAGCGCTTCGCGTTTCCCCAAGACAGGCGCCGACGGGGGCGGGATCTGTGACCAGTCGACGACGCGCCCCGGTTGTGTGAACCTTCAGGGATGATCGACGACGACGAGGTCGCGCGCGAGCCCACGAAGGAGTTTCCAATGGCAGCTGGTTCAGGAGACTCGCGGGGAGTACGGGTAGCGATCGCGCCGAACCAGGATCGGCACCTGACCGACGCCGTGGAGGCCGCCGGCGGATCGGTCGTCCCACTCTCGGAGGCGCAGATCCTCGTGTGGATCGGTGGGCCGGACGGGTTCCCGGAGCTGCCGGACGCCATTGAGTGGGTCGCGCTCAGCACTGCCGGCATCGAGCATTTCGTCGACGCGAAGGTGATCGACGACAAGCGGCTCTGGACCAACGCTTCCGGCTTTTACGCGCGTGGAGTCGCCGAGCATGCCCTCGCCCTGCTGCTCGGGGGGACCCGGCAGATCGTGCGTTCGGCCAAGACCCGCTGGGCCAAGGAAACCGTTGACCCGGCGGTCCGGACCCTCCGGGGTTCCACGGTCTCGATCATCGGAGCGGGCGGGATAGGACGCGAGCTCACACCGTTGCTCAAGGCGTGCGGTGCGACTGTGCTCGCCGTCAACAGATCCGGGCACACGGTCGACGGCGCCGACGTCACGATGTCGGCTGACCGGACTGATGAGGCGCTCGCACATTCGGACCACGTCGTCCTGGCGGCCCCGGACACGCCGGAGACACGTCACATGATCAACGACCGCACCCTGACGCTGCTCAAGCCACACTCGTGGGTCGTCAATGTCGCGCGCGGGCCACTCATCGACCAGGCCGCGCTGTACCGCGCACTCGCTGCGGGCGCCCTCGGCGGGGCCGCCCTCGACGTGACCGACCCGGAGCCGCCGGCCGACGACGACCCGCTGTTCGATCTCGACAACGTCGTCATCACCCCGCACGTCGCCAACCCGGCCGGCCGACTCACGGAAGAGATGGCGCCGTTCCTGGCCGAGAACCTGCGGCGGTTCGCGGCCGAGGACGAGCTGCTGTCGCTGGTGGAGGTCGGCAAGGGGTACTGAGCACCGGACACGCGCCTGACCGTGACGGAGCGAGGACGGAACGGCTGTTGCTGCGGGGGCGGAGAGGTTCCGGTGTTGCACAGGGGAGTGAAGCCTCACTCACGCGGGAGAAAACTGCCCGCGGCTCGGCGAACGGCGTGCCACGGTACGGGTCCACGCGTTCACAGTGAGCGTCTCGTACCGCCGGATCTGCCCGTTCGGAGGAGAAGCAATGGCACACAGCAAGAGAATCGCAACACTGGCCTCGGCGGCGGCGCTTGCCGGCGGAACCATCCTGGCCGGCGCCGGCGCGGCGGGCGCCCAGGGCTCGTCGGAGGTCGCCAACGACCTCCAGCTCGCCAGCATCGCGCTCAACGGCCCCGTTTCCGTGTCCCCCAACGCGGAAGGCGGCCCAACGGTCGCCTACACCAACGAGGGCGACGCGACCCAGCAGTGCATCGGCTTCACCGCGCCGTACAGCACGATCGAGGAGAACGACATCGATCCCCGTGAGATCAATCCGAACAGCCTGGGATCGCTCGGGGTGCTCGGCACGATCCAGGGTGGTGGCGGCGTCTCCGTTCTGACGGTGAGCCCGCAGGGTGAGCCCGCCGCGGTTGTCAGTGGACCCGGACTCGATCTGGTGGGGACGGCCACCACCTTTGGCACCGGCGTCACGAGCGGTCTTCGAGTGCCGGCCGGCGAGACGGTGACCTGGGACGCGCCCGCTCCGGCGGACGAGCCTGCGGCGGCAGGGGTCATCTGCGCCAGGGAGGGCATCATCGGCCCCCGGCTCGGCAACTTGGTGAACTACTTCGGCATCGACCCGCAGGTGGTCGCCGATCAGGTGAACGACATCCTCGGTCCGCTCGGATCGGTGGGCGCAGGCAGCGTCAACGGCAGCGTCGTGGGCGTGGGAGCCGGCCTCACCGCCTCCCTCGCGGGCGGCGACGACACCGAGGCCGACAGCGGCTCCGGTGCCGCACCGGCGGGTGGCGGTAGCTGAGGAGTCCTTAGCGGGAAGTCTCTGATGGAGGCCCGGTGAGTGGCATCGACCGCCCCTCGCCGGGCCTCTCGTCTGCCCCTCACCGGGCCTCTCGCCGGTACGCACGCAGGGTCTCGACCTGGTCCCACACCACGATCGCCCAGATCGCGATGATCACGACCCACCGGATCGCGGTGGTCGTTCCATCGGCGTCTGTGGCGACGAGGTCCGGGTGGATCACCTGGCCCTGGATCAGCACGAGGCCGGTGAGGAACACGCCGAACGCCACGTCGACGGCCACCTCGATGACCAGCCGTCCACGCCGTGCGCCCGGTTGGACCAGCAGCCACACCTGCATCAGGGCGAGTGCCACGAGGAGGATCAGATAGCCCGCGAGCCAGGCGGTCGGCAGGCCCGGATTGATGAGTGGCTCGCCGTTGTTCAGGTGCCCGATGTAGAGGAACGTCGACGGGATGAACGGCACGGCGGCGAGGACGGCCAGCACGATCAGTGACACGATCGCGTCGACGCGGGTCTCTGCTCGCGGCGGGGCGGCCTCCAGGGTCGCGGGATCCCAGTCGGGCGACGGCGCGAACGGCCCGGGCGTGCCGTCCGGGGTGGAGCGTTCCACGATCGCGACGATGATCGTCCACGCGGCGAAGACGCCGAGGAGCGCGGGCACGACACCTCCGACGACCTGCCCGATCAATCCGCCCAGTTCGGGCTCGGGCGTGGTGGCCACGTAGACGATGCCGTTGGCCAGCGCGGCGATCACGCCGACGACGGGTAGCAACCACCGCAGCACCCGCACCCACACCGGGTACGTGCCCGGCCCGATGAGGTACTGCCGCTGCCCGGAGTAGCGGCGGGCCAGGACGGCCGGGTCGCCGAGCCGGGCGAGCGCCGCGCGTTCGGCGGCGTCCGGATCGGCGCCGGGTGCGACGGCGGAATCCAGTTCGGCCGCGGCCATGTCCTCGATGACGGCGGCAATCTCGGTGGCGATGTCGTCGCGCTGGTTCTCAGGGAGTCGGCGCACCACCTCGGTGATGTAGCGATCGGTCAATGCGGTCATGGTTGGCCTGCCTTCCGGAGTTCGGTGAAGCCGATGCCCAGCGCTCGCCATTCGGAGTCCAGGCGTTCGGCGGTCTGCGCGCCGAGTGGGGTCGTCTCGTAGTACTTGCGGGGCCGCGGCTCGTCGGTGTGCCAGAGCGAGGTGAGTAGTCCCTGGCTCTCGAGCCGTCGCAGGAGTGGGTACAGCGTGTTGGCCTCCGTTGCGATCCCGGCCTCGGCGAGCGTCGTGAGGAGTCCGTAGCCGTACTGCGGCGTCCGGCACGCGAGCAGGCTCCCGAGTACCACCGAGCCGCGCCGCAACTCCTGAAGGTGGGTACTGAGTACCGTGTCCGTCTCATCGCCCATGTGGCACACGATAGTGTGTGTCACACAGTATGTAAATGGCACACAGTAAGAAGGCGAGATCATCAGTGGGCTGACCTGCGGTGTCCTGGGCAGGGTGTTCGGGGCGCCGCAGGTCAGAGGGGTGGGCGCGTGGGAGGAGAGCGGCGAAGTTGACGACAGAGGGACGACGACGAGGCGAGCTGGCCGCGGCGGCCCGCGCTCGTCACCGGGACGGGCGACTCAACTCGCCCAGTCGACCTCGTCGGCCATGCGCAGCAGTCGCTCGCGACGGACGGGATCACTCGCGCCGACCCAGGCGATGAGCCCAAGGACGTGGGCTCGGAAGTCCGGGTGCCCGGCGCGGTTCTGGGAGGAGGCGCCGGAGCGGCGGGCGTTGTGGAGGAGCGCGCGGAGGTTGTCGTACTCGACGCGGCTGACCCGGGGGAGGTCATTGACGACGAGCCCGGCGAGCGTCTGGCGCTGGTGCGCCCGCATGACGCGCACCTTGCCCGCGTGGACGGTGAACCCCTCGGAGGCGATCACCTTGAGCACGACCCACAGCGCCCGGCCGGCGTTCATCTCGTGCCCGGATAGCGCGAGATCATCGCCGTAACGCGTGTAGGTGAGTCCGTTGGCCGCGGCGTATCCGTACAGGCGTCGATCCAGGGAGCGCATCACCAGGTTCGACAGATGTGGAGACGTCGGCGCCCCTTGCGGGAGATGTCGGCCGCGGAGGTAGGCGGCGTGCTCGGAGGGGACGCCGCGGAGCTTGTCCGCAGGGGTCGCGGTGGTGCACAGGTCGGCGAGAAGCCGGGCGACCGCGGGCGGGTATCCGGCTCGGCGGAACACGTCTGCGATCCGCGGGGCGGTGATGCTCTCAAAGCAGTGACGCAGGTCCGCACGCAACGCGATTGGCTTCGCGGAGTGCGGCCACGCGAAGTCGGCGGTGGACGACCCCGGGACGAACCCCTTGGCAGCCCGGTGAGCGGGGATCCGCGAGACCAAGTGCCGCAGGATCCGCCGCTGCACCTCCCGCAGTCGCGGCTTGGGTGCCTCGATGACGCGGACCCCGTCCCGCTTCTCCCGCGTCCACACGCGATAGTGGGGCAGGCCGGGAGTCGCCGTGCGCAGCCAGCCGCCGTGATCGGCGAACCACTCGAGCTCGCCGATGGTGAGATCCAGCCATTCGGCGACGTCGCGCGCCGTGCGCAGTGCGGGCAGCCCGTCGAAGGCCGCGGCGGGCCGAGCCGGCTCGGACACGTCGAAGGACAGGGCACGCGTTGCCGGCGGGGCGGTCCACGGAGCCAGCACTCGCCGCAGGGTCTCGGCCGGGTGCCGGGGTTCGCGCGGGAGCATCAGCAGCGACGGGAGTACCTCGCGCGCGACGTCGCCCGGTAGGACGGCTTCGAGGGCCCGCAGGAGTTCCGGCCAGGTCCAGCCGGTGTAGGTGCGGGAGAACCATGCGGCGGCGTCGCCCACTTCGGCAGGGGACAGTCGCGCGGGCGGGCGTGGCTCGGTCATCAGACAGCGGGACCGTGGCCGGCGGGCGAGGCGACCCTGAACTCGTCTCGGCGGTGCCGATTCGCACGCGGAGCGTGCCGTGCGGCACCGGACGCAGGAACTAACTGTGATGTGTACCCAGGGGTTGCCCCTGAGACGGATCGGATCGATCCACTCTCGCCTCGCCCGCCGCCCACGCCGCACAGTCTGCCAGGGATTCGCTGCTGACCTGCGGCGCCCTGGAAGCACTGTGCAGGGCACCGCAGGTCAGAGGGTGGCGGCCCTGCCGAACCGCCTTCACGCGACGCCGCGGGTTACCCTGCAGCCCATGCGTGTCTCGCCTGACGGAACCTTCGACGGGCTGCGTCCGTCGCACCTGTGCCGGGCGGCGTGCCGGGTCCAGGCGGGCCACGGGCCGATGCGTCTGCACGTCGCGCTCCACCCGGTCATCGACTACCGGCCCTACATCTCGGCGTCTCCCGACGTCTTTCCGCCCGGACACTCCGGCTATGACCAGGGCATGGCTGCTGACCTGCAGATCCCGGCGGAACTGCACGATCAGATTGAGACGTGGATCGATGAGTTCAAGTCGAACTTCCTTCACCTCGGGGACCGCCCGGTCGACCAGCCGGTGTGGCGCGACGGCTTCGACGAGATGGCGTGGCTCGACCGCGGCCACGAGCTCGCCCGGCGGCTGGGCGAGCACTATCCGGAGCACTTCGTGTTCTGCTGCGCGGAGAAGTACGTCGTGTGCGGGCTCGCCGCGGACCAGTTGGACTATGTCTGCGCCCTGACCGGTCAATACAGGCGCGAAGTCGGCTGGCGGATGCCGGGCAACGAGCCCGACCCGGATGTGCCCGCCGAGCTGAAGCTGATGCCCGAGTACGGCGTCGAGTGGGGTCTCTGGGCCGGTGCGTTGCCGTACCACCAGCCGCCCCGGCTCCGTTCGGGCCAGGGACCGATTGGTTTCGCCACACCGCGCTCGCTGGGTCTCACCCCGGAACTCGAGGAGCGACTGCGCGTGTGGAACGAAGACTGGCGGCGCGGCTTCCTCGATTACGACTCCGACGGCGTGGACACCGGGCGTGACCTGGGACTGCCCGGCTACGGTTACGGGTTGCCGCGCTGGAGCGCCGATGTGGATCCCGTCGCCTGGTACCGCGAGGGGCGGACGATCGCCGCTCGGCTGGCAGCCGAGCTCCCGGGCGTGAGGGTGCGGCTCTCCGCGGTGCGGTACGTGTGCGCGCCGCGGCTGCGCCTCGTCGCCAGGATTTTTGACGACGACGAGTTCTTCAGTCGCGACGCGCAGGGCTCCGCCTGGATGCCCGTGTAAAGCGGCAACCGGCCGACCGGCCGGGTCCGTCCATGGGAGGGGTGATGGCCTCCTGCGCATTCGCCCTCAACTCTCCGTAGTTTGTGCCACCTTTGCATCGTGACCTCAACAACGGGTGCGATTCCGCAGTCCAGCACGGGAAAGCCCGATACGCGCATCGCGGTGGCGGCGTTGGCGGCGATACTCGTCCTCGCCCCGATCGTCGTGCTGGACCTGTCGTCGTGGAAGTCGAACGGCTCGCTCTGGTATCTGGGCATGCTTCCGGCACTCATGGGGCTGTTCGCGGGTCGTCGTCTCGCCTTTGCCGCAGCCGCGCTGACGCCGGTGATTGTCGGGATCTCCCTCCTGCTGCGCGACCTGCCGCCTGTTGTCGGAGCCGCGTACATGCTGCTGCTCGGCGTGGCGACGGGGCTCTCGGCCCGGCGGGGGTGGCATGTGATGATGTCCTTCGCTGCCCCGCTCGCCGCCCTCGCGTTGATAGGGGATATGCACGTGGCGCTGCCGTCAGGCAGGTATTCGGCGGACGCCTCACCGGAGTCGATCCTCATGGTGATGGTGGTTCTGCTGATCGGTGGTGTGTGGACTGCGACGTTCGGGGCGTTCGCGATCAACAAGGTGCATGTCACCCCGCCCGAGGCTGTACCGAATCGGACCTCCGTGTACTTCGCCGCGGCGATGGGAGGACTCGTAGCGCTGACCTCGTTCATCTCGTTGACCTGGCTGCCGCCCAATTCGTGGTGGATCGTCCTGACCATGTACGTCGTGGTCCAGCCCTACTACGCGTCTGCGATCACTCGGGTTAGCCAGCGTGTAGTCGGGACCCTTGTAGGGTCGACGGCCGCTGCGGTTGTCGTGGTCGCGTTCCATCACCTGCCCGGCCTGATCGCCGCGCTCGCCGCAGTGCTGACCATCCTTGCGGCGTGGGCCAACCTGCGACTGCCGTACTGGGTGTTCGTCACATTCCTCACCCCGGCGGTGGTCCTGCAGACCGCCGGGGGGACCCACGATGTTGCGCAGGCGATCGCCGATCGCGCCCTTTACACGCTCGTCGGCTCTGGCCTGGCAATAGTCGTGATGGCTGGCGGCCACAAGTATCTGGTCCGGCATCCCCGGCCGCAAGAGACTTGAGTGGCTTGACGACGTCTTGGTGGCCAACGCGCACAGTGGAACCGCGACTGGAGCTCCGGGGGTGGCGCGCCCTGTATGACGACGACGAGGTCGGTCGCTTCGTAGCCTCAGCACATGCCCGCCCCTGCTCGAGACGCCCACCGCCGCACCGCCGGCCATCTGGCGTCGGTGGCTCTGGTCGTCATGTGGAGCTCAGGATTCGTGGGGGCCGAGCTCGGGATCCGCGCGGGCGGCACCCCGCTACAGCTGCTGAGTTGGCGGTTCTCGATCCTCGCGGTGATGCTCGTGACGGTCTGCCTGGCGTTGCGGGTCGACCTGACGGACCGACGGGCGTGGGGCCGGCAGGCGGTCATCGGGCTGCTCAGCCAGGCGGGGTTCCTCTTCCTGATTTTCGAGGGCGTCAACCAGGGGGTCGACGGCGGGACGGCGGCCCTCATCGCCTCGCTCCAGCCGCTGCTGGTGGCGACGGTCGCGGGGAGGATCCTGGGCGAACGGATTACCCCGACCATGTGGATCGGCATGGTGCTGGGGCTGGCCGGCGTGGCGGTGGTGGTCTCCGGGGACCTGGGCGGCGGGTCCGCGCAGTGGTGGGCCTACCTGCTCCCGGCGGCCGGGATGCTCTCGCTGACCACCGGCACGGTCCTCACCCAGAAGCTCAGGCCGACCGAGTCCCTGCTGCAGTCCATCACCATGCAGATGGTGGTGACGGCCCTCGCGCTGGTGGCGGTCTCCGTGGTGGCGGGTCAGACGCCGCTGCCGGCGGAACTCGACTTCTGGCTGGCCGTGCTGTGGCTGGTGTTCCTGTCCACGCTCGGCGGCTACGCCATGTTCGTGTACGTGACCCGCACCCGCGGGGCCACCGTGGCGAGCGTGCTGCTCTACCTCACCCCGCCCACGACCATGCTGTGGGTGTGGCTCATGTTCAGTGTCCCGATCACCGTGATCGCGGTGGTGGGGATGGCCATCAGTGCGATCGGCGTGACCATGGTGCTGCGCTCCCGTTCGGCTGCTGCCGCTCAGGGCGCGCGGAACCAACCCATCGACTCGGAGGGCTGACGGCATGACAACGGGCGACAAGACGTCCGGCGAGGACCAGGCAGCTCTCCGGGATCGAGTGGCCGGGGTGATGATCGGCACGGCGGTCGGCGACGCGCTCGGAGCGGGCTACGAGTTCGGCTCGGCGCCGCTGGGCCCCGGCGGCCCGGACATGATCGGCGGCGGGCTCGGCGGATTCGCACCCGGCCAGTGGACGGATGACACCACCATGGCCTGGTGTGTCCTCGACGCGGCCTCCCGCGGTGACGGACTGCTGGCCGAGGGGGCGCTCACCACGATCGCGCGGCACTTCCGCCGTTGGTACGACTCCGGCCCGTCGGACATCGGTAATCAGACCCGTGCGGTCCTGCACGCGGCCGGATCCGAACCCACCGCCGCCGCGGTGCGTGAGGCGGCTGTCCGCTTCTCGGCCCGGCATGAGCGCTCCGCCGGGAACGGCTCGCTCATGCGCACTGCTCCCGTCGCGCTCGCCCACCTGGGTGATCGGGAGGCCATCGCCCGAGCGGCGACCGAGGTGAGCGCGCTGACGCACGCGGATCCGAGCGCCGGCCAGGCTTGCCTCCTGTGGTCGCTGGCGATCGACCGCGCGGTCCGGGAGCGGGTCTTCGACATCCGTAGTGGGCTGGCGTTCCTGGACGACGACGAAGCCCGCTCCATCTGGGCGAGCCGGATCGGGGTTGCTCGGCGCGCGCTGGGGTGCCTCGGCGTTCCCGACCCGATGGCGCGAGATGATTCACGGCTACCCGGGACTGACGGGCGACGATCTGGCCGCGCTCGCCATCTCCACTGCTGGGCTCGACTCCGGCGGCTGACGTGTGGCTTGTCGGCACTATCCCGTAGACGCCGGGCGCGGCTCGGGAGAAGATTCAGGGGTGAACCCCGAACAGCCTGACCACGTACAGCGAACACTGGCCGATCTCGACGCCCGCCTGGGCCGGATCGCCGGCGAGGTGGCTGAGATCCGTGCGGGGTTGTCGGCGCTCGGCACCCCAGCCGCGGCGCCATCGCCGCAGGGGGCGGGGGAGACGGCCGCGGCCGCGCCACCACGCGAGGCGACGCCCGCTGCCGGCCCGGCCCCGGCGCAGGCGAGCGGTCCGTGGCGCCCGCAGGCTCCTGTCCCGCCACCGCACCAGGGCGGGTCGTGGCGGCCGGGGCCTTCGCCGATGGGCGCCCAGCCGAGCCAGCCCGGCCCGCGTCGGGGCGCCCCGCCAGGCCAGCCCGGCCCGCAGCCGGCTCAGCCCGGCCCGTGGTCGCCGCAGCCCGCCGACCGGCCGTGGCGGCCCGTGCCGGCGCAGGGTCGGCCCGCCCGGCCCTCGCGCATCAACGCCGCCATGGTCATCGCCGCGATCGGTGGCGCCATCATGCTTGCGGGCGTCGCGTTCCTGCTGGTCGTGGCAATCCAGGCCGGACTGTTCCCGCCGATCGCCCGCGTGATCGGCGCCGCGGTCCTGGCCGTCATTCTGGTGGGGCTGGGCCTGCGGTTGCAGTCGCGGCACGAGGCCACCGAGGGCCGGCCCGTCAACCCCGGCGCGCTGGCGCTGGTGGGGACCGGCCTCGCCGCGGCGATGCTCGACGTGATCGCCAGTTCCGTGCTCTACCAGTGGATCCCGGGGCCGGCCGCCTACATGTTCGTCGGCGGCCTCGCGCTGGTCGGGATGATCCTGGCCCAGCGCTGGAGGTCCGCGGTGCTGGCCGGGCTGGTCGCGGCCGGCACGATGGCGCTGTCCCCACTCATCTCGAGCGGCCCCGAGCTGCCGATCTTCTTCGTCATAGTCGGCATCGCCACCGCTGTGCTCGCCGCTGAGCTCGGCCTCGTGGTCCGCCTGATCTGGTCGGTCCCGCCTGCGTTCATGCTCACCGGCTACCTCGCCTCCTCCGACACCGGCCCCGAGGGTGACCAGATCGCCCTCATCGTGGCCGCGCTCGTCTTTGCCGTCGTGACAGTGGCGGTGGCCTGGTACGACTCCTCCCGCAGGGAACCGGTGGCCGAGTACGCCGCCCTCGTCGTCGTCCCCGGCGCCGTCCCCCTGCTCACCTTCCAGGTCCTCACCTACCTCGAACCGGGCTGGCCCGTCGGGGTCGTCCTCGCCGCGGCGTACCTGGGGCTGGCCTACGTCTTCGGGCGGCCGGTGGGACGGGCGGCGGTCGCCGCCGGCGATGCGCGGCGCGGGGCCGGCTTACTGCTCGCCGCGGTGACGGGGTGCGTCGGCAGTGTGCTGCTGGTGGCCGCCTGGGGATCTCTCGACGGCCAGGCCACCACGGGTCTGGCGCTGACGCTCACGGCGATCGCGTACGTGCTCGCCGCCGGGCGGTGGGCGCGGCCGTGGCTGGAGTGGGTCGCCGGGATCGTCGCGGGGCTCGCCCTGCTGGTGTACATGGGGGTCAACCAGCCGCAGCTCGCACTGAGCGAACGGCTGGCGGTGCGCGAGTTCACCTACGTCGACGTGGCGGCCTCGTTCGCCCTCGCGGTGCTGGCGGTCGTGGTGACCTGGTGGCTCGGGCGGCGACTGCCCGGCGCATCCTCGCGCGCGGTGATGGTCGGGGCCGTGGTGGCGCTCGCGGCGTTGTCGGTGATGCTGGTGGCGGCCGGCGTGGTGCTCGGCGACCTGGCCGGCGATCCGCGCAACGGCTTCCTGGCCGCGCACCTCGTCGTGACCGTGCTGTGGATCTGCTGCGCCGCGTGGCTCGTGCTCACCGACAGCCCGCGCGTGGCCGACGCGCGCAAGCTCGGGTTCGTGCTGGGCGCGCTCGCGCTCGCTAAACTCCTGTTCCTCGACCTCGCGACGCTGCCCGGGTTGTTCCGGGTGTTGTCGTTCATCGTGGTCGGCGCGGTCATGTTGGCCGTGGCGGTGCGCTACCGGGGAGGGGACGACGACGCTGCCGCTGTCCCCACCGGCGCCGACCCGTCACCCGCCGAGGGCGGTGGCCCGGCCGGGCAGGCGGCGGGTGCGTGGGCGCCCGGCGGCGGCCAGGGCTGGGCGGGCAACCCCTACCGCAGCGACACGGACCCGTCGGGCAGCGGCTCGCCGACGTAGATCCGGAACGCGCGGGGCCTCGCCCCGGACATGAGAACTTCCACCTCCGGGTGGTCGACTTCGTCCGGGTCGTCCGACGGCAGGCTCCACACCACCTCGCGCGCCGACGTGAGCTCGTGCAGCGCTGTCCGTGTCGCGCGGACCCAGCGCACGTGTTTGAGCGCGGGCTCGTCGCGCAGCTCGTCGTCGGCCAGTTCCTCGCGGTCGCGCAGGTCGACCATGAGGCGTTCGCCGTCCGGCGCCTCGTACGCGGTGCATACGTGGTTGACCAGCACGGCCAGCGGCCACGACGGCCCCGAGCCGAGCAGGTCGATGATGATCATCCGGGCGTCGCCCACCTGGCTGGGCGTCGGAGTGGTGAGGACCTGCATGCGGTCGGCGACGTCCTCGGTGATCTCGATGAGCTGAACGGTCACGACGAAAGCCCCTTCTCTCGACGGGACGGTCGGCAGGGGGATACGCGGCGCGGCCCGGACAGTCCCGACTGTGACCTAGATCATAGTAGATCGCCGGGCCTGCCGGGTATCAGCGAGGTGACGATCCGGGGCGACTCGGGGCGTGCGCCGGTTCGGCACCGTGGCGGGCGTCGCGGCGCTGCTGCCGCTCGAGCCGCCGGGCGGCGTGGCGCTCGTTCTCGCGCTCGACCTCCAGCGCGTGGTCGTACGGGCTGCCGCGGAACCGGCGGAACGAGTAGATCAGCAGCGCCAGGGCGAGGGCCGCGGAGAAGAGGAGCGTCGCACCGGTGCCCCAGCCGCCGACGAGCCACAACTCCGGCGACAGTGGCCACCACGCGGGCGCGGGCGGGTGGATCCCCCAAAAGACGCCGATCCCGGCCAGCCAGGCCACGCCGAGCAGCGATGCGGCGATGCGCGGCCACGTCTGAACGCCACGCGAGGCGCCCTCCATGGCCAGCCGCTTGACGGGGTCGACGCGCTTCTCGAACCACGCGTACTGCTGGGAGAGCACGACCATCCCGGCGAACAACATGAGCAGACCGGGGCCGGGTAGGAACAACGCCGCGATGCCGAGCACCACGAGCGCCCATCCCAGGGTCTCGAGGGCGAGCCGCTTGATCGCGACGTAGCCGAGTCGTTTCACGGGGACCATCGTGGCAGAAAATCCGCCGTGGCTGCGTGCGAGCGGGGGAGCGGCCGCACCCGGGGTCACGCGAGAGACCGCGTCAGGCGGGGACGACGGTGCGGAAGTCGCGGGCGGCGCGCACCCCGGCCTCGATGTCGACCTCGGGCCAGCCGTCGGGGGCGTGGAGGACGGCCGCCAGATGTTCGGCGGTGAGTTCGGCGCCGGCGGCGATCAGTGCGTCCACGGCGTCCCGGTCGGGCGCGTCGAGCAGGGTGTCGTCGGCGAGGCCGTCGATGATGTCGCGCAGCGCGAGCGGCGTGGCGGGGAAGAGTTCGGGGTCGAATCCGTCGTCGACCGGTTGGTCCAGGCGCCACCACCGGCTGCCGTCCCAGCCGTACAGGAAGCCCAGGTAGGTGTCGTGGGAGCGCGCGTGCTCGACGCCGCGCCTCCACCAGCCTGGGGCGTCGCCCACCAGGTCGGTGCCGGCCTCGCCGCCGCGGCCGCTGCCCTCGGTGAGGGAGAACTCGTGGTGCCAGCCGGCGAGCAGCGCGCGGCCCTCGCCGGGGCGCACGAGCGCCATCCACATGTCCTCTTCGCCGACCCAGTGCAGGGCGGCGGCGGTGGGGCGGTGGTGCTCGAGTCCGACCGCGGCGCGCACGGCGGCGTCCACGGCCAGGAGTGAGACGATGTCCTCGGGCGTGGCGTCCATGTCCACGGGGAGCAGAGCCATGTGTCCCACGGTAGGCGCCGAGGGCGACGACGACGAGACCATTGTGATGAACGTCCGGCGACCCGCCGGTTTCCGCCGGGCGGCTGACGCGGTCTGGCCCGACCGGCTGCGGGGGGGCGCCCACCGCTCGTACGGTGTCCGACATGGACACTCGTCTTCCTCCGGGTCCGCGGCTGCCGAACCTGCTGCAGGCACTGCTCGCGCTGTCGGTCCCCGTCGTCCTCTTCCCCGCGGCGGCGAAGCGGTACGGGGTGCCGTTCACGCTCACGATGCTGCCGCAGCGGCGAAAGATCGTGGCGGTCTCCGAGCCGGCGCAGGTCAAGGACGTGTTCGCCGGCTCGCCGTCGGTCTTCCACGCCGGCAAGGGCAATGACCTGCTGCGGCCGCTCCTCGGTGTGCACTCGCTGCTGCTCCAGGACGGCGGCGACCACGCCCGTGCCCGGCGGTTGCTGGCGCCGGCGTTCGGCCGCCGCGAGATCGCCGGCTACCGCGGCCTCGTCGAGCAGGTCACGGCCCAGCAGTTGGACCGGTGGCCGCGCTCGGGGCGGGTGCGCGCGCACGTGCTGCTGAACGAGCTGACCCTCGAGGTGATCCTGCGGGTGGTGTTCGGCGTCTCCGACACCGCGCGGCTCGATCGGATGCGGCCGATCGTGGCCCGCGCCGTCGACGCCGGCCCCGTGGTGATGATCGGCCTGGGGATGCCCGCGCTGCGCGGGATCGGGCCGTGGAAGCGGGAGGTCCGCGACCTGGCGGCCATCCACGAGTTCCTGGGCGAGGAGATCGGGCAGGCCCGCCGCGACCCGGCGCTGGCCGAGCGTCGCGACCTCCTGGCGCTGCTCGTGCGGGCCTCCGCCGAGGACGCGCAGGGCCTGACCGACGCGGAGCTGCGCGACCAACTCATGACGCTGGTGGCCGCCGGGCACGAGACCACGGCCACCGCCATGGCGTGGGCGATGCTCGAGCTGGCCCGCCACCCGGGCGTGCAGGAGCGCTGCGTGGACGAGATGACCGCGGCCGGCGCCGACCAGGACGGGGCGGCCGCGGGCGACGCCGAATACCTCGACGCCGTCATCAAGGAGGTGCTGCGCCTGCACCCGGTGGTGCCGATGGTCATGCGGGAGCTGCAGGAGCCGGCCACCGTGGGCGGGCGCGAGTACCCGCGTGGGGTGACGATCTCGCCGTCGATCGTCCTGGCGCACCGGTCGGACGACTCCTACCCGTCGCCGCAGGATTTCGACCCGCATCGCTTTCTCGGTGATGTGCCGACGCCCACCACCTGGCTGCCGTTCGGCGGCGGCGCGCGGCGGTGCATCGGGGCCTCGTTCGCGATGATGGAGGGGCAGGTCATCCTCCAGCAGGTGCTGCAGCGGTACCGGCTCGTCCCGGTGGGCCGCGGCCGCGAGTGGCCACGTTCGCGCAACGTCACGCTGTACCCGTGGCGGCGGGCCCGCGTGGAGTTGCAGGCGCGCTGACTCCGATACCCGATTGCACGTCCCCGAGGTGGTCGAGGCCATGTCGACGGCGGGAAATCAACCGGTGGCGGGCGCCCGGAACGTGGACTGATGTGCGTTTCGGTGTCACTTTCCCTACCGTGGAGTCTGTGAACGCTTCTCAGTCGCCCGCGCCGCTGTCCGAAGCACAGCGTGCGTCGGCTCCCCGCATGTACACGTGGATCTCTGAGACCGGCAGGGTGATCGAGCAGGTCAGAGTTCTCCCGAAGGGTGACGCCACCCGCGCCCGGGGACGCATCGTCTCGGCGACCCACTCGGATCACGACGCCTTTACGGTCGAGTACGAGGCGGAGATCTCGGCCGACTGTTCGCCGCGTCGCGTGCGTCTCACCGTGACCACCGAGGAGTACGACCGCACCATCGACCTGGTGTGCGACGCCGAGGGGTCGTGGCTGCTCGACGACCCCAGCGACACCCGCTCCCGCGTCGGCGGCGAGGGCGTCAAGGACGTCGACGTCACCTACAGTGTGTTCTTCGCCAGCCTGATGATCCGCCGCCTCGGCCTGGACACCCAGCAGGGCTCCGCGGAGGCACGCGTGCTGTCGGTGGACTCGCTGACCCTCGAGGTCACCGAGGACACGGTCACCATGTCCTCCGATGACGAGCACATCCACGGCATCACCGCCACCGCCTCGACCAGCGCGACGGTCGACGCCGACGGCATGATCCTCGACGTTCCGGGCCTGAGCCGCCGCGTCTGATTCGCCCGGACTGAGCCGGGACTCATCGGCCCGGCCGCGGCGCGCCTGCGCATCTCGATGCGTACGCCCCTCGTCTGAAGAGCGGATCAGTGGGCCAGGCGTACCGCCCGGCCCTGCGAACCCGCGGCCCGCAGCACGTCCAGCCACCCCGGCGCGCCGGGACGGATCGTGATCGCGCCGTCGGTGACGGCGTTGTCGTCGTCATCGTCTCGTCCGGCGTCACCCCGGCCCACCTGCACGTCCTCGTAGGCGCGGCGCGCGCGGTGGCCGTCGTCGATCAGCGGCCCGAGCGTTCCGTCCGTCGCCAGCGACTCCCGCGCGGCGGCCAGGTCGGCCAGACACTCGTCCAACACGCAGAGCAGCGCCTCGCGGTTGGGCTCGCAGATCGCGCGCACCAGGTCCGGAGCGGTGCCGGCGACGCGGGTGCCGTCGCGGAACGAGCCCGCCGCCAGCGCCAATGCGAGGTCGCCGCCGCGCGCCCCGGCCAGCGCGAGCGCCTCGGCCAACACGTGCCCGACGTGGGAGATCCGGGCGACGGCCGCGTCGTGTTCGGCGGAGGTGGCCGAGATCAGGCGCGATCCGCAGTCGCCGGCCATCGCCGCGACGCGCTGCCAGGTGTGGGGGTCGGCGTCGTCGTCGGCGGCGACGAGCCAGGTCGCGCCGCGGAACAGGTCCGGGTCCGTGGCGTCCCAGCCCGAGTGTGCGGTGCCCGCCATGGGGTGCCCGCCGACGAACCGCGCCGCCAGGCCGCGCCGCCGCACCGCCTCGAGGACGGGCCCCTTGACGCTGATCACGTCGGTCAGGGCGACGCCCGGCGCGTGCTCGGCCACCGCGTCCAGCGTCGCGTCGAGGGCGGGGAGAGGGACTCCGACGACGACGAGGGCGTCCTCCCGCGCGGCCCGACCGAGGGTGTGGGCCAGATCCGTGGAGACGTCGAACCCCGCAGCCGTGGCGGCCTCCGCGGTGGGGGCCGACCGGTTCCATCCGAACGCCCTGTCAGGCCCGAGCGCCCGCATCAGCGACCCGCCGATCAGACCGACGCCGAGCACGCACACGTTCCTCGCATCCGTCACCTGACAAGGTTCTCACAGCCGACTACGGTTGAGCCCATGGCCAGCTCCTTCGACCGAAGCTCCCGCGACAGTGGGAGTGACGCCGGCGACGACGCCGTGACCGGCTACGCCCTCGGCGTCATGCAGGAGGGTGGGGCCTGGCACATCACGCGCCTGGCCGACACGGCGTTGACCAGCCTCGATGACGCCGCCCGCCAGGTCCGCTCGCTGCGTACCGAGGGGGCCTCGTTCGGGCTGGTGGACGTGGACCACGAGTTCTTCGTGATCCTGCGGCCCGGCCCGTCCGGAATGCGCCTCCTGCTGTCGGATGCCACCGCTGCGCTGGACTACGACCTCGCCGCCGATGTGCTCGACGAGCTCAACGTGGAGGTGCCCGACCTGTCGGACGAGGAGCTCGAGGACACCGACCCGTGGGGTGAGGGCGACATGGCGATCCTCGAGGATCTCGGGCTGCCGGAGGGGGTGCTGGAGATCATCGTCTCCGAAACCGACCTCTATGCCGACGAGCAGCTGCAGTCGGTGGCCGAGCGGATGGACTTCGCCGACGAGCTCGAGCGGCACCTGCCCGACTCGTGAGTTCACCGTCGCGCCTGGCCGCCGACGAGACGCTGGTCCGCCGGGCGCTCGCCGTGGCCGCCGGGGCGCCGGCCGGGGATGTGCCCGTCGGCGCGATCGTGCTCGGGCCGGACGGCCGTGAGCTGGCCGCCGCCGCGAACCGGCGCGAGGCCGACGGCGACCCGTTCGCCCACGCCGAGGTGCTCGCGCTGCGGGAGGCCGCCCGGGTGCTCGGCGACGGCTGGCGGCTCGAGGACTGCACCCTGGTGGTGACGCTGGAGCCATGCACGATGTGCGCCGGGGCGGCGGTGGCGGCGCGGGTCGGACACATCGTCTTCGGCGCCTGGGAGCCGCGCACCGGGGCCTGCGGGTCACTGTGGGACGTGGTCCGAGACCGACGGCTCGTGCACCGACCGGAGGTACGCGGAGGCGTTCTCGAGGACGAGTGCGCCGCGATCCTCGAGGACTTCTTCCGCGCCCGACGGTGACCCGATCGTGACCCGCGAGCGGTGGAGTCGTTCACCTCGCCTACGTACGGTGGGCCTCACGAGGCGCCGACACATCGGTGCCGCGATCGAGAGGAGCACCACATGGGAGTGGGAGACAAGTTCTCGAACAAGGCCGAGGAGCTGGCCGGGCGCGCGAAGGAGTCCGCGGGAGCGGCCTCCGGTGATCGCGACATGCAGGCCGAGGGCCAGGCCGACCAGGGCTCGGCGAACCTCAAGCAGGGCGCCGAGAAGCTCAAGGACAAGGCCAACGAGGTCGCCGGCAAGATCACCGGCAACAAGGACTGACTCCGTCTTTCGGCCGGTCAGAGCCTGCCCTGAACAGGCTCTGACCGGCCGCTGACCCCGGCGATTTTCGCGACGGGGCCGGTTTCTAGTAACGTACTTCGCGGTGGCGTGTCCGAGCGGCCGAAGGTGAAGCACTCGAAATGCTTTGTTGGGTAACCCCCAACCGTGGGTTCAAATCCCACCGCCACCGCCAAAAGGAGAGCCCCGGATCTCGTTCAGAGGTCCGGGGCTCTCGTCGTTGCAGGTGCTTAAGGACTCCCGCGAGGCCCGCCGCCCGTCGCCCCTCATCGAGAAGAGCGTTTGGCACAATTCCACTCGACGGATACGGGGGAAAGGCTCTTCTCGATGAGGCCGGGGTGGGCTGGGGGCGATCAGTGGGTCGGGCGAGCCCCGGTCGCGACGGGATCGGCGAAGTCCGGCAGCGTCGCCACAGCGAACAGCGTGGTGAGCGCCGAATCGATGATCGACTCCTGCGGCTGCCCCGACTCCTCGCCCAGCAGCGCGAGCTCCTCGATCCCGGCCAGCCAGGCGCGGGTGAGCACCAGCGTCATCGGCTGGGGGTCGGCAACGCCGACGCTCGCGAGGATTCGCAGGCAGATGGTGCGATGCATGCTGTTGACGACCCGCTCCAGCGCCGGATCGACAGACCGACCCGACCGCAGGACCGCCACGTAGTTGTCGCGACGCCGCTGGATGAAACGCACCAGCGCGGTGATGATCGCCCGGGTGCCGCCGTCCGCATGCGTGCCCTCGGGAACCTCCGTCAACGACAGCACGTGATCGGCCGCCGACCGGACGACCTCGGTGAGGTAGTCCAGTTTCGTGGGGAAGTAGTGGAACATCAGACTGCGGGAGACGCCTGCGCGCTCGGCCACGTCGTCCAGGGACAGAGCCTGGAACGGCGTGGTCTCCAGCAGCCGGATCCCGAACCCGACCAGCTGGGCTCTGCGTTCCTGCCGAGAGAGTCTCCGGCTCCCTACTGAGGTCATCGGCCACCTTGTCGTCGTCTTCGTCGTCGTTCTCGCAGTCGTCCTGGCTATCTCGCTGGTCGTCGAATCCAGCGCCTCGGTTCCCACCTCCGCGTTTTCGGGGCCCGGGCACCACCGGTCATCCTAGGGGCACGGCCGTTGCGCCCCGCCCGACGTGCCACGATGGACGCATGTCGGACCACGCGCCCTCCTCGACCCGCCCCACCACCTTCGACGTGGGCGAGCGGATGGTGCTCGACGGCACCGCCGGCGGGCGGACGGGCGTCATCCGCACCCCGCACGGGGACATCGCCACGCCGGCGTTCATCCCCGTCGGCACCAAGGCCACCGTCAAGACGCTGACGCCCGAACAGATCCGCTCGACCGGGGCGCAGGCCGTGCTCGCCAACGCCTACCACCTGTATCTCCAGCCCGGCCACGACGTGCTCGACGCCGCCGGCGGCCTGGGCGAGTTCATGCGCTGGCCCGGGCCCACGTACACCGACTCCGGCGGCTTCCAGGTGATGAGCCTGGGCGTGGGGTTCAAGAAGGTGATCGAGATGTCCGCCGGCGCCGCGACCAAGCCCGACGACTCCGCGACGAACAAGGGGCAGGGGCGGCTGGCGAAGGTCGACGAGGACGGCGTCACCTTCACCTCCCACCTCGACGGCTCCCGGCACCGCTTCTCGCCGGAGGTGTCCATGCAGATCCAGCACGGGCTCGGCGCCGACATCCTGTTCGCGTTCGACGAGCTCACCACGCTGATGAACACGCGCAAGTACCAGGAGAGCTCGGTGGAGCGGACCCGGCGCTGGGCGCAGCGGTGCCTCGATGAGCACGAGCGGTTGTCGCTGGAACGCACGCACCGGCCGGGGCAGTCGCTGTGGGGTGTCGTGCAGGGTGCCCAGTTCGAGGACCTGCGGCGGCAGGCCGTGCGGGGTCTCGTCGAGATGAGCGACCGCGCCGAGTCCGAGGGGCGGCGTGGGTTCGGCGGCTACGGGATCGGCGGGGCACTGGAGAAGGAGAACCTCGGCACGATCGTGGGCTGGTGTACCGAGGAGTTGCCCGAGGACCGGCCGCGGCACCTTCTGGGGATCAGCGAGCCCGACGACATCTTCACCGCGGTGGAGAACGGCGCCGACACCTTCGACTGCGTGGCGCCGACCCGGCTCGCGCGGCACGGCGGTATCTACACGCTGGACGGGCGCGTCAACATGACGCGGGCGCAGTTCCGCCACGACCACTCGCCCCTCGACCCGGGCGGCTTCTCCGAGGTCTCGCGGGAGTACTCGCGTGCTTACATCCACCACCTGTTCAAGGCCAAGGAGTTCCTCGGTCAGACCCTGCTGACCCTGCACAATCTTGCGTTCGTGGTGCGGCTCGTCGACGACGTGCGCGCCGCGATGGCCGCCGGGCCCGACGAGTACCTCGCCTACAAGACGGAGTTCACGGGGCGGTACTACGCGCAGAAGCGGTGACGGCCCGGCTGGGGTTGCCGACTCGTGGGAGGCTGAAGGCATGTTGTCGGAGGAGCGGATCGAAGCCATCAACGCGGCGCTCGCGAGGGATTGATTCTCTTCAGGAGTCGATGTTGAGCAAAGTGGTAGCCAGGTTGCCGGAAGGCGCCGGAGCGCGGGGTCTCCCAGGCGGCGCGCCGTCGAGTGGTCTCACCCCCTCGCATTCGCCCAGAGGAGCCTTCGGGATCTGCCGGATCTGCGACCACTCGACGAGGTGATGGGGCAGGGGCCGCTACTCGAAGTAGATCGAGTGGTGCAGCGAGCATCCCGGGTTGAACGGCGACTCGCACGACGGGCAGGCGTCGGCCT
The DNA here is from genome assembly GCF_053645265.1 of Dietzia sp. NPDC055343. NCBI lineage: Bacteria > Bacillati > Actinomycetota > Actinomycetes > Mycobacteriales > Dietziaceae > Dietzia > Dietzia sp. NPDC055343. Next base: position 30,282 of record NZ_JBSHMJ010000017.1, read on the forward strand.
CGAGGTAGTCGCTGATCGAGAGCGTGGTCCGGCAGACGCCGCACAGGATCGCGCGGGTGTCGAACTCGGCCTTCGGCCACGCCGAGACCGGGTGGTCGACGGTCTCGGCGTGGCAGCGGAAACACGGATAGAACTCGCCGCAGCAGTGGAAGCGGATTGCGATGACATCCAGCGGGCCCGCGTAGTGCACGCATCGGGTCTGGTCGTCGACGGTCGGGCCCAGCACCCTGACGGCGGGCACACCGCGCCCGCCGCCAGGGTGGTCGCGCGAGATCATGCCACCGAGTCTGCCAGCGCGGTCGCCAACGGTCAGACCGTCGAGTCCGCGAGGGCCGCCTGGTAGGTGGGCTCGCGCTTCTTGATCCAGCCGATCACCAGGTACGTCACCGGCAGCAGGACAGCCTCGACCAGCGTCTTCCAGACGAAGCCGATCACCACGTAGTTCCAGTAGTCGCCCGAACCGAGCACCATGCCCAGCGCGGGCGCGGCGATCGTGCAGAACACCAGCGTGTCCGCGAGCTGGCCCACCACGGTCGAGCCGAGCAGCCGCGCCCACAGGCTCTTCTCGCCGGTGCGACGCTTCATCCACACCAGCACGTACGAGTTGAGCAGCTCGCCCACCACGTAGCCGGCCAGGCCCGCGAGGAAGAACTGCGGCACGACGCCGGCCACCGCCTCGAACGCGTCCTGGTTCTCGTAGAACGGTGCCGGCGGCAGCTGCGTGGTGATGGTGAACGTCAGCGCGGCCAGGGCGAGCACGGCGAACCCTGAGATCACGACGCGGCGCATCGCGCGGAAGCCGTAGACCTCGCTGATCACGTCGCCCAGCACGTAGGCCAGCGGGAAGAGCAGGAAGGCGCCGTCGGTGACGAACCCGTCGAGCGAGAGGAAACCGAGCTCGAAGCCCAGGTCCGGGAAGAGGAGGACGCCCTTGGTACCGGCGACGTTGCTGATGAGCATCACGCCGACGAACAGGGCGATGAGGTAGCCGTAGTAGGGGCTGGCGACCGCGGCGAACACGGCCCGGTCGCGGGCGGAGGGGGTGCTGCGCGCCGGCTCGGAAGTGTTCCCGTCCGGCCGCCCAGTCCCGAGCGGATCTGAATTCTTCTGCGATGAAGTGGTCACGGGCGTCGATTATCCGCGCCGAGGTCTGTGCGTGGCGAATTCGCGGCCCGCCCAGCCGATCGAGTTCACCCGGCCATCGCCCGGCCTCGCCCGGCCACCACCCTGCACCCTCGGTTGCAAGACACGCCCCTCCGGTCGCAAGACATCCGGTGCGTTTTCTCGCCCTTGGAACGCACATTTTGTCTGGCAACTGCATGGCGGTGTCTTGCAACCGGGGTGTGCGGGTGGGCGGGGCGTGGTCGCGTGGGACAGAGCCGGCGATCGGCCAGCGACCAGCCGACGATCGGCCCGCCGGTCAGCCGAACACCCAGGGCCCGGATCGCAGGGCCGCGAAAGTGACCCGGCCCCGAAGGTCGTGGATCGAGTCCGAGCCCTCGGGCCCACCCAGCGAGGCCACGATGCGGGCGACGGCGGCCCTCGTCGTCGTCCCCGCCTCGGCGAGGTCGGCCAACGTCACCGCGCCGTCCCGCTTGGCGAGCCGCTCCCCGGCCGCGTTCACCGCGAGCGGCACGTGCACGTACTCGGGGCGCGCGAGGCCGAGCAGGTCGGCGAGGTAGGCCTGGCGCGGCGTGGAGGGCAGGAGGTCCTCGCCGCGGACGACCTGGTCCACGCCCTGCGCGGCATCGTCGACGACGACGGCGAGGTTGTACGCCCACACGCCGTCGCCCCGGCGCAGGACCACGTCATCCACAACACCTGCATAGATGCCGTGGACCCGATCGGTGATCGTCAGCTCGGTGAGCTCGGCCCGGAGCCTCAATGCGGGGACCCGCCCCGGGCCGAGGGCGGCGCGGCGGCGGGCACGTTCGGATTCGGGAAGGTCGCGGCAGGTGCCCGGGTAGGAACCCGGCGGGGAGTGCGGGGCGCGCGCGGCCTCGGCGATCTCGCGGCGGGAGCAGTAGCACTCGTAGACCAGGCCGTGGTCGGCGAGCCGGTCGGCTGCGGCGGCGTAGGCGGGGAAGCGCTCGGACTCCCACATGATGTCGCCGTCCCAGTCGATGCCGATCGCGGCGAGGTCGGCCAGCTGACGCTCGGCGACGCCGGGGCGGGCACGGGCGGTGTCGAGGTCGTCGACCCGCATCCGGAACGCCCGGCCCGAGTCGCGCGCGAGCAGCCAGGCGATGACCGCCGTGCGCAGGTTTCCGAGGTGCAGGTCGCCCGACGGGCTGGGGGCGTAACGGCCGGCGCCGGTCGTTCGTGGGCGGACGGTGTCCGCGGGCCGGGCGTCACTGCTCGGCGAGGGGAGGCGCGGGCTGGACGGGGCGGTCGGTGCGGTCACCATTTCAGCGTAGGCGGGGTGGTCCGACGACACGATCCGGCTCCGGTGCACTGTCAGTCGTCGATGAAATCGGTGAGCCACCGGCGGATCTCGATCAGCGTCGATGAGTCCACCCGGCCGGCGCGGCCCACTACACGTCGGCGGGAGATGGTGCGCACCTGCTCGGTCATGGCCCACGATCCGCGAGGGGGCACATCGCCCCGGAGTCGCACGTGGTTCGACCACTTGCGGTCAACCGACGTCACCGGGACGACGATCACGAGGGTGTCAGCGATCGAGAGGTGCCCGCGGGAGGACACCACCACGGCGGGCCGTCGGCCGCTCTGCTCTCGGCCCACGGTGGGGTCGAGGGTCACCCACACGACGTCGCCGGGTTCGGGATCAGGCATCCTGCACGGAATCCCACCAGTCGGTCTCCTCGCGATAGGAGGCCAGATCGGCCGGATCTGATGCATCGATCTCGGCACGAAGCCGGTCGAACCGCTGCTGTTTCTCGACGAGCGAAGCGAGATAGGCCAGATGCTCGCCCAGCGTGCGGTGCTCGGCGGCCGCCTGATGCTTGAGAACGTCACGCAGCTCACGACTGACCTTGATCGTCGTATGAGTCATACCCGGAGTATACCTTCGCGGGTCGGTCAGCGCGGGGTGCGGCGAACTGTCAGACTGGGCGGCATGAGCGCAGACGACAACACCCGCCTGACCGAGGAGCAGATCGAGGAAGGTCTCGCCGATCTTCCCGGCTGGGCGTTCTCGGAGGGGTCCCTGACCTACACCGCGGTATGCGAGTCGCCGCAGGCCGCGATCGACCTGGTTTCCGCCATCGGGCAGGCGGCGAACGGCCAGAACCACCACCCTGACCTGCTGTGGAGCTACGACGAGGTGACCCTGGACCTGCGCAGCCACGACGTGGATGGCGTCACCCAGCGGGACCTGCGGCTCGCACGCGCGGTGTCGGCGCTGTCGGGAGAGTTCGACGCGACCCCGCTGGGCATCGACGACGTCTGAGCGCCCGCTCCGCCCGCCGGGCGTCGACGACGCCTGAGTCCCCGACTCGCCCCGCCCTGGCCGTTGGCAGAGGCCGCCGCCGGCTGCTCACCGTGCCCTAGATTGCGCCGCCGCCTGCTCACCGGGCTCGAGGTTTCGTCGAGTGGTCGCAGATGCGGGGTTCGGCAGCGGGTGTCTTGGGAAAACGTGAAGGGGTCAGACCACTCGACGATCGGCGGTCCGGTCAGCCGGCGGTCCGGTCAGCCGGCGAACGCGAACGCCGAGGCCGCGCCGGCGAGGTCCAACAGCGGCTGCGGGACGCCCCCGAGCACCAGCGTGACCGCCACCGACACACCCACCACCGCGAGGGTGGCCGGCCGCTGCGCGAACGCCACGTCGGGAGACCCCGCCGCCGCGTCCACATCCCCGTGCGCGGCCGCCGCGCCCGAGTACGCCTGCGCGGCCCCCGCGCCCGCGGGAGCCCCCGCACCCGCCCCACCAGGCGTCTCGCGGAAGAACATCACCACGATCACGCGCACGTAGAACGACGCCGCGATCGCGCTGGAGAGCACACCGATCAGCACGAGCCACACCGCGCCGGCGTCGACCGCGGCGGAGAACACCGCGAACTTGGCGATGAAGCCGCTGGTCAGCGGGATTCCGGCGAGCGCCAGCAGGAGCACCGCGAACGCCCCCGCGATCGCCGGCTGCCGCCTCCCGAGCCCCGCCCACGAGCGCAGGTCGGTGATCTCGGCGCCCTCGGGATCGCGGACCAACCCGGCCACCGCGAACACCCCCACCGTGCTCACCGCGTACACCGCGAGGTAGAACAGCAGCGCCGTAGTCCCGGCGGCCGGCGCGCCGACCATCCCCGTAAGCAGGAAGCCGGCGTGCGCCACCGACGAGTACGCGAGCAGCCGCTTGACGTCGTTCTGCGTCACGCCCACCACGGTGCCCACGACCATCGTCAGCGCGGCCACGGCCCACAGCACGGGCACCCACTGCGACTCGAGCCCGGGCACGGCCACGTAGAAGAACCGCAGGATCGCCCCGAACGCGGCCAGTTTGGTCCCTGCGGCCATGAAGGCGGTGATCGAGATCGGCGCCCCCTGGTACACGTCCGGGGTCCAGTTGTGGAACGGCGCGGCGCCGACCTTGAACAGCAGCCCCACCGACATCAGCGCCACCCCGATCAGCGCCAGGGTGCTGCCGCCCTCGGCCCGCACGGTGGCGGCGATCCCGTCGAAGTCGACGGTCCCCGCATAGCCGTACATCATGGCGATGCCGTAGGCGAAGATCGCCGACGAGAACGCCCCGAGCAGGAAGTACTTGAGCGCCGCCTCCTGCGAGAGAAGTCGTCGTCGTCGGGCCATCCCGCACAGCACATACAGCGGCAGCGACAACACCTCCAACGCGATGAACAGCGTGATCAGATCGTTCGCGGCGGGGAACAGCATGAGGCCGCCGGTGGCGAACAGCACCAGCGGGAACACCTCGGTCTGGGTGACGCCGGCGCGCTCGGCGGCCCGTTCGTTGTCGCCGCCCGGCGCCAGCGCGGCCTGGGGCGCGAAGCCGGCGAGGACGGGCCCGCGGGAGGTGCCCGCGCGTGTTCCGGGAGACGATGACGACGACAACGCCGACACCGCGCCCGCGCCCACCCGTCCGGAAGCGGTCGCCACGCCGGCCCGGCCGCGTTCGCTGATGAGCAGCCCGGCACCGAGAGCCACCACCACGGTCGCACCCTGCAGGAACAGCGCCGGCCCGTCGACGGCCACGGCGCCCTCGGCGGTGACGACCTGCGTGCCGGCGAGCAGCAGCACCGCGACCAGCGAGACGGCGAGCCCGCCGAGGTACAGCGCCAGCTGGGTGACGTACCGGGCCCGTGCCGGCACGAACGCCTCGACGAGCACCGAGACGATCGCCGTGCCCAGCACGATGAGCAGGGGCAGGACGGCCTGGTAGTCGATGTCCGGGGTCATCGGGCGGCACCTTCCACGTGGGCGACGGTCGCGGCGACCGCCGGATCGATCACGTCCAGCGCGGGCTGCGGGTAGAAGCCCAGCGCGACCAGTGCCACCACGAGCGGCGCCAGCACCACCCGTTCGCGGACGCTCAGGTCGCGGGTCGACTCGAGCCCCGGCGCAACGGGCCCACCCATCACGCGCTGGTAGGTCCACAGGATGTAGACCGCGGCCAGGACGAAGGTCGCGGTGGCGAGCACGGCGGCCACGGGGTACGGACCGAACGTGCCGACGAACACCAGGAACTCGCTGATGAACGGCGCGAGCCCCGGTAGCGACAGCGTGGCCAGCCCGGCGATGAGGAATACCCCGGCCAGCACGGGCGCCACCTGCTGCAAGCCGCCGTAGTAGGCGATCTCGCGCATCCGGTGCCGCCGCACGAGGAACCCGCTCACGAGGAACAGCGCGGCCGTGGCCAGCCCGTGGTTGACCATGTAGAGCGTCGACCCGGCGGCGGCCTGCTCGGTCCCGGCGAAGATGCCCAGCACGATGAACCCGAAGTGCGAGATCGACGCGTACGCGATGAGCCGCAGCAGGTCGGTCTGGGCGATCGCCATGAGTCCGCCGTAGATGATGCTGATCACCGCGAGCGTGATGAGCACGGGTGCCCCGGTCCGCGCGGCCTCGGGGAACAGCGGGAGGCTGTAGCGCAGCAGGGCGAAGGTGCCGACCTTGTCGATCACCGCCATCATGAGCACCGCCGAGGCGGGCGTGGCGGCCACCGCGGCGCCGGGCAGCCAGGTGTGGAAGGGCCACAGCGGCGCCTTGATCGCGAACGCGAGCGTGAACCCGGCGAACAGCCACAGCATCGCACCGGGCGGGATCGAGAGGCTGCCGTCGGCCACGGCGGCGGTGATGAGCCGGTAGTCGAACGTGCCGCCCCCGTCGGGTCCGATCCCGGACCACGAAGTGTACATATACAGCGTGATCACCGCGGCCAGCATGACCAGCCCGCCGAGCAGGTTGTAGATGAGGAACCGCACCGCCGCGCGCGCCCGCTCCGCCCCGTCGTCCGAGCCGCCGCCGAACATGCCGATGAGGAAGTACAGCGGGATGAGCATGGCCTCGAACGCCACGTAGAACAGCAATACGTCGAGGCTGAGGAACGTCACGAGCGCGAGTGCCTGCGTGGCCAGCATGAGCGCGGGGTAGGCCTGCGCGCGCCGACTGTCGGGCCCGCCGGCGTCGCGCCCCCCGGCGAGCAGGAGCAACGGCATGAGCGCGGTCGCGAGCAGCACCATGACCAGTGCCACGCCGTCCACGCCGAGCGAGTAGGTGGCGCCGAACGCGGAGATCCACGGCCGGGACTCGACGAACTGGTAGCGCTCGCCGCCGGGTGAGAAGCCGACCGCCACGGCGACCGCCAGGCCGAGTGCGATGAGGGAGGCGAGCAGGGCGAGGGGCCTCGCCGCGCGGGTCGCTCCCCGGGGCAGGACGACGACGACAATGGCGCCGATCAGGGGCGTCAGCCACAGGGCGGTGAGCAGTCCGGGGCCGGTCACAGGGCACCTCCCACGAGCATGGCCGCGATCACCAGGCCGGCGCCCGCCAGCATGTACAGGGCGTAGGTCCGGGTGAGTCCGGATTGCAGGAGGCGCCCGCGGGCGGAGGCGTCCCCGACGGCCGCCGCGACCCCGGTGGCCGCGCCCGCGACAACGGTGCGATCGACGACGGCCGTGCCGGCCACGACCGCCTGGCCGGGCCGCATGAACAGCGACTCGTTGAGGTCGTCGGCGTAGAGGTCGCGCCGGGCGGCCCGGGTGAGCGCGGAGCCCTCGGGCGCGGTCACCGGGACGGCTCTGCGGCCGTAGAGAACGACCGCCACCGCCACACCGAGGGCCACCACGACCAGCGACAGCGTGGTGACCAGCCACACCGGCAGGACGTGCGCGGCGTGGTGTTCGCCCACAACGGGGGCCAGCCAGTCCTGCAGGCGGCCGCCGATGGCGAGCACCAACCCCGCGAGCACCGAGCCGATCGCGATCACGATCATCGGCCCGGTCATCACCGGCGGCGACTCGTGTGGGTGGGCCTCCGTGTGCCAGCGCTTGGGACCGAAGAAGGTCAGGATCATCACGCGGGTCATGTAGAAGGCGGTCAGTCCGGCGCCGAGCAGCGCGAGCGCCCCGAGCAGGTAGCCGCCGACCGAGCCCGCCCCCGCCGTGCTGCCCAGGTCGAACGCGGCAGAGATGATGCCCTCCTTCGAGTAGAAGCCGGCGAACGGCGGGACGCCGATGATCGCCAGGTACCCCAGGCCGAATGTGACGAAGGTGATGGGCATGACCGCGCGCAGGGCCCCGTAGCGGCGCATGTCCACTTCGTCGTCGAGCCCGTGCATCACCGAGCCGGCGCCGAGGAACAGCCCGGCCTTGAAGAAACCGTGGGTTAGCAGGTGCATGATCGCCAGCGCGTACCCGGCGGGGCCGAAGCCGGCCGCCATGACCATGTAGCCGACCTGGCTCATGGTGGAGGCGGCCAGCACCTTCTTGATGTCGTCCTTCGCGCAGCCGACGATCGCGCCGAACAGCAGCGTCACCGCGCCCACGACGATCACCGCGGTCCGGGCCGTGGGGGCGGCGTCGAAGATCGGGTTCGCGCGGGTGATGAGGTAGACGCCCGCGGTGACCATGGTCGCTGCGTGGATGAGCGCAGAGACCGGGGTGGGGCCCTCCATCGCGTCGCCGAGCCAGGACTGCAGCGGCACCTGTGCCGACTTGGCGCACGCACCCACCAGCAATAGCAGCCCGAGCGCCGTGACCAGGACTGTGCTGGCCGGCCCGTCGACGGCCGCGAACACGCCCTCGTAGCTCAGCGTGCCCAGCTGGGTGACCATGACGAACAGCGCGATGGCCAGTCCGATGTCGCCGACGCGGTTGACGAGGAACGCCTTCTTGGCCGCGGTCGCGGCGGAGGGCTTGTGCTGCCAGAACCCGATGAGCAGGTACGAGACCAGGCCCACGCCCTCCCAGCCCAGGTACAGGACGAGAAAGTTGTCCGCCATGACCAGCAGCAGCATCGCCGCGAGGAACAGGTTGAGGTAGGCGAAGAACTTACGCCGCGCGGGATCGGTGGCCATGTAGCCGATCGAATAGATGTGGATCAGCAGGCCCACACCGGTGATGAGCAGCACGAACACCATCGACAGCTGGTCCAGCCGCAGCCCGAAGTCCACGTGCAGCTCGCCCACGGAGATCCACGTGAACAGGGTCTGGGTGGCGGCCCGCTCGCCGGCACCGCGGCCGGTCATCTCGACGAACTGCCACAGCGCCACCGCGAAGGCGGCCAGCGCGACCGCGCACGCGAGCAGATGCCCCCATGCGTTCGCGCGTCGCCCGATCAGCAGCAGGAGTACCGCGCCGAGCAGGGGCAATGCGGGGACGAGCCAGAGGGCGGGGTCGGCGACGGCCGGCGCGAGGGTGTGCGCGAGGGCGGTGGATGTCATCGTCGTCGTCCCCCTAGTACCTCAGTAGGTCGGCGTCGTCGACCGACGCCGACCTGCGCGAACGGTAGATGGACATGATGATCGCCAGCCCGATCACGACCTCCGCGGCGGCGACCACCATGACGAAGAACGCGATGACCTGGCCCGTGACGTCGCCGTGCATCCGCGCGAACGTCACCAGCGCGAGGTTGGTGGCGTTGAGCATCAACTCGATGCACATGAAGACCACGATCGCGTTGCGGCGCAGCAGGAAGCCGGCGGCGCCGATCGTGAACAGGATCGCGGACAGGTAGAGGTAATACTCGGGGCTCATCGCCGCGCACCGCCTCGGCGGCCCCGCGCGCGGGGCCCGGCCGCCTCGCCGGCGCCGGACCCGCCCGCCTCGCCGGACTCCAGCTCGCCGCCGGCCGCCGCACGATCGCTGTGCCGGCGCAGCACGTCGCTGACCGAGTCGGGGGCGTCGGAGCCGTCGGGCAGTCGGGCGGGCTGGTCGGCGGCGTTGCGCCGCGCGTACACGCCCGGGCTGGGCAGCGGGGTGACGCGGGCGGAGTCGTCGCGCTGCCAGTCGAGGAACCGCTGCTCGGACAGCTGTCGCTGGGTCAGCCGGCCGGTGAACCGCTCGCGGTGCGCCAGCACCATGGCGCCGAGAGTGGCGATGATGAGCAGCACGCCGGTCAGCTCGAACGCCCACACGTGCCGCGTGAACAGCAACTCGGCGAGTGCGGGCACGTCCTGATGGTCGGGCCCGAAGCCGGCGAACGGCCCCAGCTGCGCCCGCGCCAGGCCGGTGGCCAGCAGGATGCCGAACCCGAGCCCCGCCACGATCGCCGCGACCCGGTGCCCGCGGATCCGCTCGACCAGCGAGTCCGAGGACTCCACGCCGATGAGCATCACCACGAACAGGAACAGCATCATCACCGCGCCCGTGTAGACCACGATCTGCCCCACCCCCAGGAACACCGCACCCTGCGCCATGTACATCACCGCCAGCGACACCATGGTCGCCGCCAGGCACAGCGCCGAGTAGACGGCCTTGGTCGCCGAGACCACGCCCAGCGCCCCGGCCACCGCGATCACCGCGAGGACCCAGAACAGCACCGACTCGCCGCCGGACATCAGCTCGCCTCCCCGTCGTACGGCTCGCCCTGCTCGGGCGCGGAGCCGGTGATCTCGCCGCGGTAGTAGTCGCCGTGGTCGGCGCCCGGGTACAGGTCGTGCGGCGCCGGGACCATGCCGGTGCGCAGCGGCGCGAGCAGGTCGTCCTTGGTGTAGATGAGGTCGGTGCGGTTGTCGTCGGCCATCTCGTAGTCGTTCGTCATGGTCAGCGCGCGGGTCGGGCACGCCTCGACGCACAGCCCGCAGCCGATGCAGCGCAGGTAGTTGATCTGGTAGTTCCGTCCGTACCGCTCGCCGGGGGAGTAGCGCTCTTCGGCGGTGTTGTCCGCGCCCTCGACGAAGATCGCATCCGCCGGGCACGCCCACGCGCACAGCTCACAGCCGATGCACTTCTCGAGCCCGTCGGCGTACCGGTTGAGCTGGTGTCGCCCGTGGTAGCGGGGCGCGACCGGCACCTTCTCCTCGGGGTACTGCTCGGTGTGGGCGGGCTTGAACATCGTCCCGAACGTCACCCCGAACCCGGCGAGGGGCTCGAGGAACCTGGGCACCTCAGGCATGGCGGGCCTCCTTGGTCGGCGGCGTGGCGGAGCGCTGGTGGGGGAGCGGGGGGACGGGGAAGCCGCCGGCGGTGGGGTTGAACGGGGCCGGGTCGAATGAGGTCGGGTCGAACGGGGACGGGTCGGAGGCGCCGGAGCCGACGGAGGAGGTGGCCGGGCCGGGTCGGGGGCCGTCGTGCGCGGCGCCGCGTCGGGAAAGGACACGCCTGACGACGACGATGACGGCCACCGCGGCCAGTCCCGCGATCACCATGGCGGGCGTCAGCAGCGCCGACTCCGGGCCGACGATTACCCGGATGGCGGCCACCACCATCACCCAGGCCAGGGAGACGGGGATGAGCACCTTCCAGCCGAAGGCCATGAACTGGTCGTAGCGCAGGCGCGGGAGGGTGGCGCGCAGCCACATGAACACGAACAGGAAGCCCCACACCTTGATGACGAACCACAACAGCGCCCACCATCCGGAGTCGGCGCCGGGGAGGAGGGAGAACGGCAGCGGGGCCCGCCAGCCGCCCAGGAACAGGGTCGCGGCGAGGGCGGAGACCGTGGTCATGTTGACGTACTCGGCGAGCATGAACATCGCGAACCGCAGCGACGAGTACTCGGTGTGGAAGCCGCCCACGAGCTCACCCTCGGCCTCGGGCAGGTCGAAGGGGGCGCGGTTGGTCTCGCCGACCATCGAGATCACGTAGATGCAGAACGACGGCAGCAGCAGGAACACGAACCACACCCGCGACTGCGCGTCGACGATCCCCGAGGTGGACATGGTGCCGGCGAACAGGAACACGCCCACGAAGGACAGCGCCATGGCGATCTCGTAGCTGATCACCTGGGCCGTGGACCGCAGGCCGCCGAGCAGCGGGTACGTGGAGCCGGACGACCAGCCGGCCAGCACGATCCCGTACACGCCGATCGAGGTCACGGCGAGGATGTAGAGCACGCCCACGTGCAGGTCGGTGAGCTGGAGCGGGGTCCGGTGGCCGAGGATCGAGACCTCCGGTCCGAAGGGGATCACGGCGAACGCCATGAATGCCGGGATCACCGCGATGACCGGGGCGAGCAGGAAGATCGGCTTGTCGACGCCCTTGGGGATCAGCCCCTCCTTGAGGGCGATCTTCACGCCGTCGGCCAGGCTCTGCAGGATGCCGAACGGGCCGACGCGGTTGGGGCCGATCCGCATCTGCATCCAGGCGAGGATCTTGCGCTCGAGGTAGATCGCCGCGAGCACGGTCACCACCAGGAACACGAACACCCCGAGCACCTTGACCAGCACGAGCCACCACGGGTCCGTGCCGAACGCGGTCAGGTCGGCGCTCGTCGTCGCGAGTTCCGAGCCGGTCGCGGCGAGCAGGTGCGGGCGGGTCATGACGCCCCCTCCCCGGCGGTGTCGTCCGGCGTGTCGCCTCCGGCCGCGATGTCCACGAGGTCGCCGGCGGCCGACCCGAGCGTGACGCCCACCGCCGAGCCCGGCGAGTTCTGCGGCAGCCACACCACGCGGTCCGGCATCTCGGTGACGGCCAGCGGCAGGGTGATCGCGCCGCGGTCGGTCGAGACGGTCACCGGCTGGTCGTCGACGGCCCCGATCTCGGCCGCGGTGCCCGGCGACATCCGCGCGACCGGGCGGCGCGCGGTTCCGGCCAGATGCGGCTCCCCGTCCTGGAGGCGGCCGGCGTCGAGGAGCATCCGCCAGGTGGCCAGCACGGCCTGCCCTCGTTCTGGAGCGGTGCCGGCGTGCGGCTGCGAGGCATCGGTGCGCGCCTGTGCATCTGCGCGCGCGGATGCCGGGCTGAGGGCCTCGCGCACGGCGGCCATCTCCCGGCGTGCGGACTCGACGTCCTGCAGGCCGAACCAGGCGCCCGTCTCCTCGGCGAGGGCATTGAGGACACGCAGATCGGGCATCGCATCGGTGCCGGTCAGCGCGGCGGCGAACGGGCGCGGGCGGCCCTCCCAGGTCAGGTAGGTGCCGGACTTCTCGGCGGTGGGCGCGATGGGCAGGACCACGTCCGCGCGGTCGGTGATCTCGCTTCGGCGCAGCTCGATGCTCACCACGAACCCGGCGGACTCGACGGCGGCGAGGGCGGCGGCCGGGTCGGGCAGGTCCGCGGCCTCGGCCCCCGCGATGAGCAGCGCGTCGAGTTCGCCCGCGGCGGCGGCCTCGAGCTGCTCGGTGGTGGCGCGGCCGGGAGCGGTGGGCAGCTCGTCGCAACGCCACAGCTCCGCGAGCGCGTGGCGGGCGGCGGCGTCGGTCACGGGCCGGCCTCCCGGCAGCAGGCCCGGCAGACACCCGGCTTCGAGGGCACCGCGCTCGCCGGCGCGGCGGGGGACCCAGGCCAGGCGGGCGCCGGTGGCGTCGGCGAGCGCGGCCGCGGCGGGCAGGCCGCCCGGGATCGCGCCGAGGCGTTCGCCGACCATGATCACCGCGCCGGGCCGGCGCAGCAGGGTGGAGAGCACGTCGTGGTCTGGTTCGGCGGCGGCGAGTGCGTTGAGGACCTGTGGCTCGACGCCGGGGACGGTCGGCAGCAGGGTGGCATCGGTCTTGAGCACCGCCGGGGAGGCGAAGGGCGCGATAGCGAACACCGGCAGGCCGAGGTCGCGGGCGCAGCGGCGCAGCCGCAGGAAAACGATCGGCGACTCCTCCTCCGGGTCGAAACCCACGAGCAGGACGACCGGGGCCGTCTCGAGATCGGAGTAGGTGACCGCGGCCGGCGGGCCGCCACCGGGCGCCCGGCCGACCACGCGCTCGGCGAGGAAATCAGCCTCCTCGGCGCTGTGGTGGCGGGCCCGGAAGTCGATGTCGTTGGTGTTCAGGACGGCCCGCGCGAACTTGGCGTACGCGTAGGCGTCCTCGGCCGTCAGTCGCCCGCCGGCCAGCACTCCCGTCCGGCCGCGGGCCGCGGCGAGCCCCTCCGCGGCGACCGCCAGCGCGGTCGACCAGGGCACCGGCACCAGGCCGCCGCCCTCGCCGCGGATCATCGGCGTGGTGAGGCGATCACGAGCGCGTGCGTAGGTGAACGACCAGCGGCCCTTGTCGCAGTTCCACTCCTCGTTGACCTCGGGATCGTTGCCGGCCAGGCGGCGGAGCACCTTCCCGCGGCGGTGGTCGGTGCGCTGGCCGCAGCCGCTCGCGCAGTGCTCGCACACGGCCGGGCTGGAGACCAGGTCGAAGGGGCGGGCGCGGAACCGGTAGGCGGCGCCGGTGAGGGCGCCGACCGGGCAGATCTGGACGGTGTTGCCGGAGAAGTAGGACTCGAAGCCCTCCTCGCCGTACACGCCGACCTGCTGCTGGGCGCCGCGCTCGAACAGGTCGAGGAGCGGATCGCCGGCGATCTGCTCGGAGAAGCGCGTGCAGCGCGCGCACATCACGCAGCGCTCGCGGTCGAGCAGCACCTGCGAGGACAGGGACAGCGGCTTGGGGAACGTGCGCTTGACCTCGGTGAACCGCGACAGCGCGTGCCCGCTGGACAGGGCCTGGTTCTGCAGTGGACACTCGCCGCCCTTGTCGCAGACCGGGCAGTCGAGCGGGTGGTTGATCAGCAACAGCTCCATCACGCCGCGCTGCGCCTTGTCGGCGACCTCGGACGTGGCCTGAGTGCGCACCACCATGTCCGGGGTGACCGGGGTGGTGCACGAGGTGACCGGCTTCGGCGCGCCCTCCACCTCGACGATGCACTGACGGCACGCCCCGGCGGGCTCGAGCAGCGGGTGGTCGCAGAAGCGGGGGATCTCCACGCCCATCCGCTCGGCGGCCCGGATGATCAGCGTGCCCTTGGGGACCGACACCTCGCGGCCGTCGATCGTCAACGTGACCTGCTCGTCAGCGGGCGGGGTCATCGGGGCACCTCCCCGGCGCCGGCGGTGGCGCGATCGGCGAACACGGTGGAGCGACGGTGGTCGAACGGGCAGCCGCCGGGGATGTGGGCCAGGTACTCGTCGCGGAACAGGCGGATCGACGACATGATCGGGGTGGCCGCGGCGTCGCCGAGGGCGCAGAACGACTTGCCGAAGACGTTGTCGGAGATGTCCAGCAGCCTCTCGATGTCGTCTTCCCTCGCGGTGCCGTCCTCGAGCCGCTGCATGATCTGCGTGAGCCAGTAGGTGCCCTCGCGGCAGGGCGTGCACTTGCCGCAGGACTCGTGGGCGTAGAACTCGGACCACCGGAGCACCGCCCGCACGACGCACGTGGTGTCGTCGAAGATCTGCAGCGCCTTGGTGCCGAGCATCGTGCCCTCGGCCGCGCAGCCCTCGTAGTCCAGCGGCATGTCCAGGTGGGCGTCGGTGAGGATCGGGGTCGACGAGCCGCCCGGGGTCCAGAACTTGAGGGTGTGTCCCTCGCGGATCCCGCCGGCCAGCTCCAGCAGCTCACGCAGCGTGATGCCCAGCGGCGCCTCGTACTGCCCGGGCCGGGTGACGTGCCCCGACAGCGAGTACAGGGTGAAGCCGGGCGACTTCTCCGAGCCCATCGACCGGAACCACTCGGGCCCGTGCTGCAGGATCGACGGCACGCTCGCGATGGACTCGACGTTGTTCACCACGGTGGGGCAGGCGTAGAGGCCCTCGACGGCGGGGAACGGCGGCCGCAGCCGGGGCTGGCCGCGCCGCCCCTCGAGCGAGTCGAGCAGCGCGGTCTCCTCGCCGCAGATGTAGGCCCCGGCCCCGGCGTGGACGACCAGTTCCAGGTCGAACCCGCTGCCGAGGATGTTCTCGCCGAGGTAACCGGCCTCGTATGCCTCGGCCGCCGCGGCCTGCAGCCGCCGCAGCACCGGCACCACCTCGCCGCGCAGGTAGATGAACGCGTGCGAGGCGCGGATCGCGTACGCGGCGATGATCACGCCCTCGATCAGCACGTGCGGCGTCGCCAGCATCAGCGGCATGTCCTTGCAGGTGCCGGGCTCGGACTCGTCGGCGTTGACCACCAGGTAGTGCGGCTTGGCTGCCGGCCCGTCGGGGTCCGCGGGGCCGTCGTCCGGTTGCTGGGGGATGAAGCTCCACTTGCGCCCGGTCGGGAAGCCGGCGCCACCGCGCCCGCGCAGGCCGGCGTCGAGGACGGTGGAGGTCACCGCGTCGGGATCGGTGGCCAGCGCCGCGCGCAGGCCCGCGTAGCCGTCGTGCGCGAGATAGGTATCCAGCGTCCAGCTGGACGGGGCGTCCCAGTAGCGGCTGAGGTACGGCGCGAGTGCCATGTCAGGCCTCCTCGTCCGGGGTGGGGGCGGTGTCGTCGCGTGTGGGCCCGCCGGGTTCGGGCGCGCGCATGTCGTGCTCGCGCGCGATGCGCAGTCCGGCCAGGGTGGCCTCGCCGGGCGCGCCGTCGTTCGCGCCGGGGCGGGGGTCGGGGAAGCCGGCGAGGATCCGGGAGGTCTGCCGGAACGTGCACAGCGGGGCGCCGCGCGTGGGCGTCACGGTCCTGCCGGCGCGCAGGTCGTCGACGACGCGCCGCGCCTCCTCGGGCGTCTGGTCGTCGAAGAACTCCCAGTTCACCATCACCACCGGCGCGTAGTCGCAGGCCGCGTTGCACTCGATCCGTTCGAGCGTGACGCGCCCGTCGTCGGTGGTGCCGGGCCCGTCGAGGCCCAGGTGGTCGGCGAGGTCGGCGTAGATCTCGTCGCCGCCCATCACCGCGCAGAGGGTGTTGGTGCACACCCCGACGAGGTAGTCGCCCGTTGGCGTGCGTCGGTACATGGAGTAGAAGGTGGCCACCGCCATGACCTCGGCGGGGGAGAGGTCGACGACGACGGCGCAGAACTCGATCCCGGCCGGGGTCAGGTACCCGTCCTCCGCCTGGACCAGATGCAGCAGCGGCAGCAGCGCCGAGCGGGCCTGCGGATACCGGGAGACGATCTGATCGGCGTCGGCCCGGAGGCGGCCCCGCACGTCGGCGGGGTACGCGCGGCGGGCGTCCGGCCGGACGACCTCGCCGGGTTCGTCGGGCAGGCGGCCGAACTGGAGGAACACCGGCTCGCCGCGGGACTGCTGCGGAGTGCTCATCGGTCCACCCCTCCCATCACGGGGTCGATGCTGGCCACGGAGGCGATCACGTCGGCGATCATCCCGCCCTCGCACATGGCGGCGACGGCCTGCAGGTTGGTGAACGACGGGTCGCGGTAGTGCACCCGGTACGGGCGGGTGCCGCCGTCGGAGACCATGTGCACGCCCAGCTCGCCGCGCGGCGACTCGACCGGCACGTACACCTGGCCGGGCGGCACGGGGAATCCCTCCGTGACCAGCTTGAAGTGGTGGATCAGCGCCTCCATGGAGTTGTCCATGATGTGGCGGATGTGCTCCTGGGAGTTGCCGAGGCCGTCGGGGCCGACCTTGAGCCGGGCGGGCCAGGCGATCTTGGGGTCGTCGACCATCACCGGGCCGGGGGCGAGCCGGTCCAGGCACTGCTCGACGATCTTCAACGACTCCTTCATCTCGTCGATGCGGATGACGAATCGGTCGTAGCAGTCGCTGGCAGACCCTGTGACCACGTCGAACTCGTAGTTCTCGTAGCCGCAGTAGGGGTCGGAGCGGCGCACGTCGTGCGGCAGGCCGGTCGCGCGCAGGACCGGGCCCGTCACGCCGAGGGCCATGCAGCCGGTCAGGTCCAGGTAGCCGATGCCGGACAACCGCATCTTCCAGATGGGGTTCTCCCGCAGCAGCATTTCCATCTCGCGGATCCGCCCCGGCAGCACCTCGAGCAGGTCGCGGACCATGGGCACGGCCTCGTCGGGCAGGTCCTGCACCACCCCGCCCGGCCGGACGTAGGCGTGGTTCATCCGCAGCCCGCTGATCACCTCGAACACGTCGAGGATCAGCTCGCGATCGCGGAACCCGAACAGCATCGGGGTGGTGGCGCCCAGTTCCATGCCGGCCGTGGCCACCGCGACCAGGTGGGAGGCGATGCGGTTGAGCTCCATGAGCATCACCCGGATCACCGACGCCCGCTCGGGGACCCGGTCGGTGATCCCGAGCAGCTTCTCCACCCCGAGGCAGTAGGCCACCTCGTTGAAGAACGGCGACAGGTAGTCCATGCGGGTGACGAAGGTGACGCCCTGGGTCCAGTAGCGGAACTCAAGGTTCTTCTCGATCCCCGTGTGCAGGTAGCCGATCCCACAGCGGGCCTGCGTGACCGTCTCGCCCTCGATCTCGAGGATCAGCCGCAGCACCCCGTGGGTCGACGGGTGCTGCGGGCCCATGTTGACCACGATGCGGTCGTCGTCGGCATTGCGCGCGGCCGCGCTGATCGCGTCCCAGTCCTGCCCGGAGGCGGTGAGGATCGTGTCCGAGGCATCGCTGCCCGGGCCGGCGGAGCGGCGGGTGCGGTGCGCGCGGGTGCGGTCGGTGCTCATGAGTACGACCTCCGCTCGTCCGGCGGCGGTACGGTCGCGCCCTTGTACTGCACCGGGATACCGCCCAGCGGGTAGTCCTTGCGCTGCGGGTGGCCCTCCCAGTCGTCCGGCATCTCGATCCGGGTCAGCGACGGATGACCGTCGAAGATCACGCCGAAGAAGTCGTAGGTCTCCCGCTCGTGCCAGTCCGTCGTGGGATACACGCGGGTCAGCGACGGGACGTGCGGGTCCGAATCCGGGGCGCTGGTCTCCAGCATCACGCGGCGGTTGTGGGTGATGGACTGCAGCGGATACACCACGTGCAGCTCGCGGCCGGTGGCGTCCGGGTAGTGCACCCCGCTGGCGCCCAGCGACATCTCGAACCGCAGCTCCGGATCATCCCGCAGCGTCCGCGCCACCGTCGCCAGGTGCTCCCGCACCACGTGCAGGGTCAGCTGGCCGGCGTGGACCACGACCCGCTCGACGGCCTCGTCGAAGCCCGGCCCACCCTGCTGCCGCAGGGCTGCCGTGAGGCCCTCGATGACAGCGTTGTCGTCGTCGTTCTCATACGGCGGTTCCGACCCGCCCGGCAGTGCCGTCGGGCGGACCAGGCCGCCGAACCCCGACGTGTCCCCCGACCCGCGGACGCCGAACATGCCGCGGCGCTCGCCGACCAGTTCCGGCCCGGCGCGGTGCGCATCGGGCACCGCGAACTCACCGGTTGTAGAGGGGGCGTCGCGGCGGCCGGGTACACCACGTCGGTCGGGCGCGTCACGGAGCTCCGGTGGGTCGCCGCGGTCCGGGTTGTCCGTCATCGGAACATCCCCTCGACCGGGATCAACGGGCGCTCGTCCAGGGCGGCCTGCTCGGCGGCCTTCACCGCCTCCACCCGGTTGACGCCCAGCGGCATCGACTCGATCTTGGTGTGCAGCGTGAGGATGGCGTGCATGAGCATCTCCGGGCGCGGTGGGCAGCCGGGCAGGTAGATGTCGACGGGCACGATGTGGTCGACGCCCTGGACGATCGCGTAGTTGTTGAACATCCCGCCGGACGACGCGCACACGCCCATCGCCAGCACCCACTTGGGCTCGGCCATCTGGTCGTATACCTGGCGCAGCACCGGGGCCATCTTCTGACTCACCCGGCCCGCGACGATCATCAGGTCCGCCTGGCGCGGCGAGGCGCGGAACACCTCCGTGCCGAAACGCGCCAGGTCGTAGCGGCCGCCACTGGTGGCCATCATCTCGATCGCGCAGCACGCCAGCCCGAACGTGGCCGGCCACAGCGACCCCTTGCGGAAGTATCCGGCGAGCTGCTCGACCGTGGTCAGCAGGAACCCGGCCGGCACCTTCTCCTCGAGTCCCATGGCCGTGCTCCTCTCCTGTATCTCGCGTGCTTCCGCGCGTGTCGCGGACGCTGCCGGCTAGTCCCAGCTCAGCCCGCCGCGGCGCCACTCGTAGGCGTAGGCGACGGAGACGTTGACGACGAACAGGGCCATCGCGGCCAGGCCGAACAGGCCCAGTTCGTCGAAGTAGACGGCCCACGGGTACAGGAAGAGGATCTCGATGCCGAAGATGATGAAGAGCATCGCGGTGAGGTAGTACTTCACCGGGAAACGGCCGCCGCCCGCCGGCTGCGGGGTGGGCTGGATGCCGCACTCGTAGGCCTCGACCTTGGCCCGGTTGAAGCGGCTCGGCCCCGCCAGTGACGAGACGAACGACGAGAACACGGCGAACGCGACGGCCAGGCCCCCGAGGACCAGAATGGGCACATACTCGTTCACGTCGGTGTCACTCCCTCGCGCCTGGTCGAGGGCGTGCCTGTGGGCACACCTCTCCTGCAACCGCAGGGGGTCCGGGCGGCCTGTCGTGGTGGGTTCTCCAGGGCCCCGTCTCCCCGGTGATCCGGTTCTCACCGGTCACTGACTGTGACTCTACTCACATAGCTTCGACGGGTGTCGGCACTTCGGGCAGACCGCGTGTCAGGGGTGCGGTCGGGACCCGGTGAGGAGGCCGTTGACCGTGTCGCGCAGCGTCAGTGGGTCGATCGGGTGGGCGACGGAGGCGTCCGCGCGGGACCAGTCCGCGAGCCAGCGGTCGTCGGCACGGCCGATCAGGACGAGGATCGGCGGGCAGTTGTCGAGCTCGTCGCGCAGCTGCTTGGCCAGGCCCAGGCCGCCGGTGGGGGCGGCCTCGCCGTCGAGGATCGCCAGATCGACCCCGCCGGCGTCCAGGTGGGCGATCGCGGCCGGGGAGGTGGCCACCTCGACGTGGTCCAGTCGCGGCAGATCCGGGTGCGGGCGCGTGCCCAGGGCGGAGATGACGCGGCCGCGGGTACTGGCGTCGTTGCTGTAGACGAGCACGCGAAGCGCGACGTCCGGGGCCGTGGTCTCCGTCACGGTCGTAATGCTACCGAGGTGGGCGCGCGCCGGAGCCGGGTTGCGGGTCGGGAGGGCGTGCAACTCGGCCGGGCTCGCACCCGGGCCCGTACCACCATCTCAACGACTTGTTGACAATGAGGCGTTGATGCCCCAACGTGGGTGTATGGATTCCAGGGGCGAGACGGACGAGGCCACGACGGTGGAGGTGGCGCGGCAGCAGCTGCTCGACGCGGGGGCTGACGCGCTGCCGCGACAACCGTGGCAGCCGCACCGGGCGGCGCCCGACGACGTGACGCTGCTGCGCTTCGCAGTCCGCCACGCCAATTCCGCGGTGGGCCAGGCCTCACATGACGACATCCGCGCCGCGCTCGCCCTGATCGAGACCGCACGTGAGGATCTGGACGCCCTCGAGTCCGCGCTGATCCTCATCGCACGCGCAGAAGGGCTGACCTGGCCGGACATCGCGCGCCAGCTGCGGGTCCGCACACCACAGGCCGCGCAGCAGCGGTTCCGTCGGGTGAGCGATCGGGCGAACGAGGTGGGCGGGTGACGGGCGCAGCCGACTTCCCGGTTTTGCACGCCGTCAGGCTCGGAGGATTCAGTTCCTCGGCCCAGGTCGGCGAGCGGGCGATGCTCCCCGGGCCGACCGCCGAGGAGGCCCTTCGCGGACTGGAGCGTCAGGGCCTGGTCGAGTTCGTGGAGTTCGCCGGATCCGGCGGTTGGGTCCTCACCGAGCAGGGCCGTGGGCGCGACGCGGCGCTGCACGCCGACGAGATGTCGGTGCCCGGAGTGCGTCAGCTCGTCGAGGAGGGCGCGGCGGAATTCGAGCGGGTCAATCCCCGGATGGTGCGCACGGTCACCGAATGGCAGCTGGCGACGCCCGCCGGCCGGGTCGCGGCGCGGGGCCGCACGGTCGCAGAACTCGACGAGCTCTACCTGGAACTCGACGAGCTGATTGTCCGGCTCGTACCCGCGGTGCCGCGGTACGGGCGCTATCCCCGGCAGTTCGGGGCCGCCGCCGCGCGGGCCCGGGACGGCATCGACGACGCGATCGCCGGCGTCGGCACCCTGTCGTGCCACACGGTCTGGGCCGAACTCCACCAGGATTTCGTGTCCGGGCTGGGGCGGGAGCGCCGGTGAGCTCTGCCGTGGTCGACCTCGATGCCGCCTGCGGCCCGGAGGTCGGGGGTAAGGCGGCGCCGCTGGCGGAACTGCTGCGTGCCGGGTTCGACGTCCCACCCGGATTCGTGGTCCCCGTGTCCGTCTTCCGGGACGCGGTCGCCGGTCTCGGCATCGCCGGGCCGCCGCAGGAGGTCCGCGAGAAGCTCCTCGCCGCCGCGCTACCTCCCTCGGTCGACGGCGCCATCGCCCGCGCGCTTGACCGTCTCACCGGGCGATCGGCTTCGGGGTGCGTGGCGGTGCGCTCGTCGTCGTCATCGGAGGACACCGACCGGAGTTCGGCGGCGGGGCAGCACCACAGCGCGCTCGCCGTGCGGGGTCGCGTCGGGGTGCGCGACGCGATCCGGGCGTGCTGGGCGTCGACATGGAACGAGCGGGCCGTCGCCTACCGTGCGCGCGGGGCCCGCGGTGACGGGGGCGCCCGAAGCGCTGAGGGCACGGACGCTGGGGAGATGGCCGTGCTGGTGCAGGAGTGGGTCGACCCGCAGGTGTCCGGGGTGATGTTCACGTGGCCCGGGGTGACCGGCGGCTCGGGTGCGGTCACGGTGATCGAGGCGACGTGGGGGATCGGCGACGGGCTCGTCTCCGGGCGGGTGACCCCGGACTCCTGGACCGTCGACGGGACCGGCGTACTCGCTCGTCGGATCGGGGCGAAGGCTGAACGTGGCGATCGGGTCGGCGGGCGGATCGTCACCTCCCCGGTGCCCGCGGCGGACCGGGCCCGGCCGTGTCTCCGCGACGACGACGTGCGGACGCTGCACGGGCTCGGCGTCCGGATCTCGCAGGTGCTCGGTGGTCCCAGGGACGTGGAGTGGGCGCTCGAAGGCGACCGGATCCGGGTCCTCCAGGCGCGGCCGGTGACCGCGGAGTTGCCGGCGGCGGCCGCGGAGCCGCAGGGCCCGGAGCGGGATGTGCTGCGCGGGGTCGCCGGCGCGGCGGGGACGGCCACCGGACGTGTCCGTCACGTGCGGGGGCCGGCGGACTTTCGTCAGGTGAGGCCGGGGGACGTGCTCGTCTGCCGTGAGACCGATCCGGCGTGGACCCCGCTGTTCACCGTCGCGGCGGCGGTCATCACGGAGACGGGCGGGGTGCTCTCGCACGCGGCGATCGTGGCGCGGGAGGTGGGGATCCCGGCGGTGCTCGGGGTGGAGGCGGCGACGGCCCGACTCGCGGCGGACGCAGTGGTCCACATCGATGGGGATGCTGGGGCGATCACGCTGGTGGGCCCGAAATGAGAGACGCGGCCCGGGCTCGAGAGCTCCGGGCCGCGTCTGCGGCGGAGGATAGGGGATTTGAACCCCTGAGGGGCTATAAACCCCAACCCGCGTTCCAGGCGAGCGCCATAGGCCACTAGGCGAATCCTCCGTGGAGCACTTTACCCAGCCCGGTTAATCCGAGGCAAACCACGCCCGCGGCGAGCGAGACGCGGGCGGCGCGGGGACGGGGGACGGCGCGCGGCGCGGGGCGGGCCATGTGCGGGCTCGGGGGTCGCACCGCTAGACTCGTCCACGGACCCCGCGCGGCGTCCATCCTGTGAACTCCCCCAGGGCCGGAAGGCAGCAAGGGTCAGCGGGCTCTGGCGGGTGCGCGGGGTCCCCTTATATCTAGAGGCCACCACCATCACCCCAGTTGCCGAACCCGACGGAGGCCACCGTGGCGCTGTCCGATCTCTCCACCGCCGATCTCGCCCAGCTCGAGTCGCAACTGTTCTCGGAGTTCGACGAGTTGGCGGCCACAGGGCTGAGTCTGGATCTGACGCGCGGTAAGCCCTCGCCCGAGCAGCTCGATCTGTCCGAGCGCCTGCTCTCCCTGCCCGGCGAGGGCGACCACATGGCCGGCGGTACCGATGTTCGCAACTACGGCGGCGGTGCGGGTCTGCCCGAGCTGCGGTCGATTTTCGCCGAGCTGCTGGGCGTGGATGTGGACCGGGTGATCGCGCAGGACAACGCGAGCCTGTCGATCATGTACGACCTGCTGACGTTCGCGATGCTGTTCGGCACGCCCGACTCTCTCCGGCCCTGGAAGGACGAGCCGCAGCTGCGCTGGCTGTGTCCCGTTCCGGGCTACGACCGCCACTTCGGGATCACCGAGGCGCTGGGCATCGAGATGGTGCCGGTGCCGCTGGGTCCCACCGGTCCGGACATGGACGAGGTCGAGCGGCTCGTCGCCGAGGATCCGTCGATCAAGGGCATGTGGTGTGTGCCGATCTTCTCCAACCCCACGGGCGCGGTCTACGACGACCACACGGTCTCCCGCCTGGCCCGTATGGCCACCGCCGCCCCCGACTTCCGCGTGATCTGGGACAACGCCTACGTCGTCCACACGCTCACCAACGACTTCCCCAAGGTGCCGGACGTCGACACGATCGCCGCCGAGGCCGGGTACCCGAATCGCTTCCTGCAGGTCTGTTCGACCTCCAAGATCACCTTCGCCGGCGCTGGCGTGTCGTTCCTGTCCTCGTCCGGGGCGAACCTCGACTGGTACCTCGGTCACACCGGGATCCGGTCCATCGGCCCGAACAAGATCAACCAGTTGGCGCACGCCCGGTTCTTCGGCGACGCCGACGGGGTTCGCTCGCACATGCTCAGGCACCGCGAGAGCGTCGCGCCGAAGTTCGAGGCCGCCGACGCCGCGCTGACCCGCCGGCTCGGTGAGTACGGCGTCGCGAGCTGGATGATGCCCGAGGGTGGCTACTTCATCGACCTCGAGGTGGTCGACGGCACCGCGACCGAGACCGTGCGCCTGGCCAAGGAGCTCGGCGTGGCCCTGACGCCCGCCGGGTCGGCCTACCCGTACGGCAACGATCCGGATGATCGCCACATCCGCCTGGCGCCGACCCTGCCGCCGCTGGTGGAGGTGGAGACCGCGATGGATGTCGTGGGGTTGTGCGTGCTGCTCGCCGCCTGCCGCGCTGCTGGCTGACCCGACAACCACGTCCTCCGGCGCGTGCAACAACCGGTCCGGCATCGTTACCGGTTCGGGGGCCAACTGTTGTCGGTGCGTCAGTTCGCGTGAGAGGTCGGCTCCCTCGGGGTGACCTGCGCATCTCCGGCCCGGTGATCTGGGACACGTTATAAAGATCAACCGTGCCGGGACTGACGGGTGTCTGCGGTCTTGACGTGCGATAACTCCGCGGGGCCCGATTGTTGATCAGTCGTCAATAGGGTGAAGGCCTTGAACCCCTCGGGGCGGTCTGGTTGTATCAAACTCGTCCGAGCCGCACGGGTCGGGTGCCGGAGTGCAGCTGAGGGGCTGCGAGGGGCCGGCGCCAATGATCCGGTTCGGGAACCGCGCCGCGGGGTCTGAGGGGGCCTATCGCCGCGCGAGGGACGTCGGGAGGGGCTGCGCATGCGCGGCCCCTCCGGTCATTTCCCCGCATGCCACGTCGGCCGCATGGCCCGGTCGCCGTCCCCATCGTGGTTGTCAGACCCCCTCGGTACCCTCTAGGCGTGGCTCTCTATCGGAAGTATCGTCCCGCCTCGTTCGCCGAGGTCGTGGGGCAGGAGCACGTCACCGATCCGCTCTCGGTGGCGTTGTCCTCCGGTCGTATCAACCACGCCTACCTGTTCTCCGGGCCGCGCGGCTGCGGCAAGACCTCGTCCGCGCGGATCCTCGCCCGCTCGCTCAACTGCGTCCAGGGGCCCACGCCCGACCCGTGCGGTGAGTGCGATTCGTGCATCGCGCTCGCGCCCGGCGGCAACGGCACCCTGGATGTCACGGAGCTCGACGCGGCCAGCCACGGCGGCGTGGACGACACGCGTGACCTGCGTGAACGCGCGTTCTTCGCGCCGGCGTCCTCGCGGTACCGGGTGCTCATCATCGATGAGGCCCACATGGTCACCAACGCGGGCTTCAACGCGTTGCTCAAGATCGTGGAGGAGCCGCCGGAGCACCTCATCTTCATCTTCGCCACCACCGAGCCGGAGAAGGTCCTGCCGACCATCCGCTCGCGCACGCACCACTACCCGTTCCGGCTGCTCACGCCGTCGTCGATGCGCGGGCTGGTCGAGCGGATCAGCGAGCAGGAGGGCGTGAACGTCGACCCGACGGTGTTCCCGCTGGTCATCCGGGCCGGTGGAGGGTCGCCGCGAGACACCCTCAGCGTGCTGGACCAGCTGATGGCCGGCGCCGGGGACGAGGGAATCACCTACCCCCGGGCCGTCGCGCTGCTGGGCGCCACCGAGGTCGCGCTCATCGACGATTCCGTGGACGCGCTGGCGGCCGGGGACGGGGCCACGCTGTTCCGGACCGTTGACAAGGTGGTCGAGGCCGGACACGATCCGCGCCGGTTCGCGGCCGACCTTCTGCAGCGGCTGCGCGATCTGATCATGGTGCAGTCGGTGCCGCAGGCCATCGAGCGCGGGCTCGTCGACGCGCCTGTCGAGCAGGCGGACACGATGCGCCGCCAGGCCGAGAACATCGGGCCCGCCACGCTCGCCCGCTGTGCCGACATGGTGCACGAGGGGATGGCGTCGATGCGTGGGGCGACCTCGCCGCGGCTGTTGCTCGAGATCCTCTGCGCCAAGCTCTTGCTGCCGTCGGCGGATGATTCCGTGGCCGCGCTGCTCCAGCGAGTCGAGTCGCTCGAGGCCGGGCGGCCCGCCGTAGGGGGAGGTGCCCCGGCCGCCGCCGCGGGTGTCGGTGGTGGCGGAGGTTCCGCCCCGGGTGGGAGCGGGAGGCCTGACGACGACAACGCGGCCACGGCGCCCGCCGGTCACCCGCCCGTAGCGCAGTCCGCGGGGGCTGCGGCTCCCGCCGGAGGCCGGCCGAAGTTCGTCCGCCGGTCGCAGCAGCAGGCCGCCGATGCCGCGGCCGGCGCGGCTGCGGTGACCCCGCCGACGGCGGTGCCCACTCCCACTCCGCCAGCTCCTGTGCCGCCTGCCGCTCCGGTCGCGCAGGCGACCGAGCCCGCTCCGACCACGCAGAGTCCCGAGCCTGCTCCGGCTACGCAGAGCCCCGAGCCCGAGCCTGCCGCAGAGCAGGCGCGGGGCCAGGCGCAGGCGCCCCGGGCTCCTGAGTCGCAGGCTCCAGCCGCTCAGGCAGAGCCCCCACAGCCGTCCGCCGAGCCCCGGGGTCCCGAGCCCGCGGCCGAGCCGGCTGCCGCTCCGAACCCCGCGGCGCCGGTGGTTCCCGGCGAATCCGTGGCGCAGCAGCAGGCCGACCACCAGACTCCGCACGACGCATCCCCGGCGGCAGCGCCGGCTGAGGAGCAGTCCGATGCTTCGCAGGCCGAGCAGGGGGCCGCACCGCCGTCTGCTCCGACGGACGATCCGTGGCGCGAGCAGCCCGCTGCGGGGCAGTTCCCGGCAGAGCAGCAGGCCCGGCCACAGCAGCCTGAGACGCCCGAGCAGTCACCTCAGGCGGGCGCCGCTCCGCAGCCCGCCCCGCCCGCGGCACCTGCTACAGAACCGGCCCCGGCAGAGTCGGCTTCCGCTGCTCCCGCTGCTGCCGACGCGCGCACAGGCGCGGGTCTTGAGGCCGAGGACATCCGCCGTGCCTGGCCCGCCATCCGTGATGCCGTGCGTAAGCGGACCAGGACCGTCGAGGTCATGCTCGCCGGCGCGACCGTGGCCGCGGTCAACGGCCGGATGATCCACCTGGTCCACGACTACGCACCGTTGGCCAAGCGACTGGCGCAGCCGCACAACGCCACCGCCATCACCGACTCGATCACCGAGGTCGTGGGTGGCGAGTGGACCATCGAGTGCACCTCCGGCAGTGTTCCCGCAGGTGGCGCAGCCCCCGCCACCGATCAGCCGGCGGCCAGGGGAGGCGCGGCAGGCCCGGCCGGCGGGGCTTCCGGAGCGCCCCCGCAGACCGAACCCCGGGGCTGGGAGCGTCGACTCCAGGGACGTACCGAGGGCCGATCCGGTGGCGGGCAGAGCGGGTACGACGACATCCCGCCGCCGCCCGAGGAGCCCGAACCGGAACCCGGCGAACCGGACGCGCCGCCAGCGGCGCCGATCTCCGAGGACGAGATGGTCGACGAGGCCCGCAGCAGCGGCCCGCAGAATCTCGACCACCGGACCGGTGAGGACATCGCGCTGGCACTGCTCAAGGAGCACCTCGGGGCCCGCCCGATCGACCGCTGACCCACCCGCGGCGGCGCGGGCACGGCACTGTGTCCGATCGGACGGTTACGCTGGGTGCCGACCGACCGGGGCCGACCCCGGGCAGGAACAGGCAGAGCCCAGTACACCGCCGAAAGGACCCCAAGATGCAGCCCGGACCCGACATGAACGCACTCCTCCAGCAGGCCCAGCAGATGCAGGCCCAGCTCGCCGAGGCGCAGCAGGAGATCGCCGCGAGCACGGTCGACGGCCAGGCCGGCGGCGGTCTCGTCACCGTCTCCATGCGCGGCACGGGTGAGGTCACCGGCGTGGCGATCGACCCGAAGGTCGTTGACCCGGAGGATGTCGACACCTTGCAGGACCTTCTCGTCGGCGCGTTCGGCGACGCTCACGTCAAGGTCCAGCAGCTCGCCGAGACCCGCCTCGGCCCGCTGGCCTCCGGCGGCGGCCTCGGTGACATGATGGGCGGCCTCGGAATGTGAGCCCGCGGGGCCCGGAATGTTCCGGGCCCCGCAACCCGACGGTGTTCTCGCCGCCGGGACAGCAAGATCACGGGAAGCGCGATGTACGAAGGACCGGTTCAGAATCTGATCGACGAGTTCGGCAAGCTGCCGGGCATCGGTCCGAAGTCGGCACAACGCCTGGCGTTCCACCTGCTGCAGGCCGAGCCGGAGTCGGTCGAGCGCCTCCGTTCGGCACTCCAGGCCGTCGTCGAGGGCGTCACCTACTGCGAGATCTGCGGCACCGTCGCCGCCGCCGAACGCTGCCGCATCTGCTCCGACCCCCGCCGCGACCCCAGCCTCGTGTGCGTCGTCGAAGAGCCCAAGGACATCGAGGCCATCGAGCGGACGCGCGAGTTCCACGGGCTGTACCACGTCCTCGGCGGCGCACTCGATCCCATCAACGGAATCGGACCCAACGAGTTGCGGATCGCCGGACTGATGCGCCGCGTCGGCCAGGAGTTCGAGGGTGCCGAGATCGCCGAGATCATCATCGCGACAGACCCCAACACCACGGGCGAGGCGACCAGCACGTACCTCGCCCGGCTGCTGCGTCCGTTCCCCGATCTCGTGGTGTCCCGCCTGGCCTCCGGCCTACCGATGGGGGCGGACCTCGAGTTCGCCGACGAACTCACCCTGGGCAGCGCGCTGTCCGGGCGGCGCATCCTCTCCGGAACCCCCGGCCAGGCCGTCGCCCGCGCGGGCGGTGTCCTCCAGCCCGAACAGATGGACACCCCGCCCCGGTCGCCGGTCGCGTCGTCGGCTGAGTCGTCGGCAGCTCCCGCGGAGGCATCCGAGGAGGATTCGGGGACCGGCCCGGACATCAGCTACCCGGGCCGGGCCCCGTCAGAGGTCGAACAGCCGGGCGGCGTTTCCGTGCCACACCGCCCGTAGCCAGTCCTCGCCCAGCCCGAGCCCGATCAGGGCCTCGAGTTGCTCGGCGTACGGGTACGGGATATTCGGGAAGTCCGTCCCCAGCAGGATTTTGTCACCCAGGTCCGCGAGCCGTCCGCGTTCCGCCGGAGGGAACGGCAGGGTCTCCTCGACGAAGTCGGTGAACGCCATGGTCGTGTCCAGGTAGACGTTCGGGTACTTCTCGGTCAGATCCAGGAACTCCGAGTACTCGCCCATCCCCATGTGGGCGATGATCAGCGGCAGCGTCGGGAACCTCTCGAGCACCGCGGCGATCGGCTCCGGCCCCGTGAACGTCCCCGGCACCGGGCCGCCGCCACAGTGGATGACCGTCGGCACCTGCGCCTCGGTCAGCTGCCCCCACACCGGGTCGAGCAGCGGATCGCGAGGGTCGTACTCGCCCACCTGGATGTGGGACTTGAACACCCTCGTGCCGGCGTCGATCGCGTCGCGGACGTAGTCCCCGGCACTCGGCTCGGGAAAGAACGTCGACGTGTGCAGGCAGTCGGGGTGGCGGGACGCGAACTCCGCCGACCACGAATTGAGCCACGCGCCCATCTCCGGCTTGTGCGGGTAGAGCATCGACGAGAACGCCAGCACCCCGTAGGAGCGCAAACGCTCGACACGCGCGTCCTCGGCCTCCCGGTAGGTGATCGGCCACGGGCGGCCGATCTTCGGCCCGGCGGCACTGAAGTAATCCCACACCTTGTCCATCACGTTCTTCGGCATGAAGTGCGTGTGGACGTCGATGATGCCCGGCAGGCCCAGCGGCTCCCACAGCGCGCGCACCTGCGCTGCCTCGACCGCGGGATCGGGAGGGGTCACGGTGCCGGTAAGGGATGCTGGGCCGTGGTGATCACACATGTTCCAGAGGGTAGGTCAGCGTGGCTCAGCGGCACCCGGGATCGGTCACCCGGAGCGTCCGCTCACCCCCGTCGTCGATTCGAGCCGGGGCGGGCCGGCAGATCACCGCCGGGCGGCCGCCATGCGCTCGCGACGCAACTGTTCCACGGCGGCGATGTCGACGGACGGCAGCGAGTCCACGCCCAGCGCCCGGCACAGAAGTAGATCCGCCAGCTCGGGGTTCCGGGCGAGCGCGGGGCCGTGCATGTAGGTCGCGATGATCGATCCCTGCACCACGCCCTCGACCCGCTGGCCGGCGCCACGGCCGGAGGCGGCACCGTCAACGTCGGAAGAGTCGGCCGGGATGCCGTTGCCGACGCCGGAAATGACGCGGCCGAGCGGCTTGGCTGAAGGGCCGAGGACGGTGGCGCCCATGTGGTTCTCGAAACCCGTCAACGGCTGCGACAGCCCGTCGAGCTGCGGCTCGACCGCCAGTTCGCCGATCGTCCGGCTCGCCTGCGGCGACGTGGTGATGTCGAGCAAGCCGAGGCCGGGCGCGCGGGAGCCGTCCGAGACGACGAACCACTCGCCGAACACCTGCATCCCGGCGCAGATCGCAAGCACCGGAGCGCCACGCTCGACCGCACGCTGCAGGCCGGGCGACCCGGTCAGGTGCCGGGAGGCCAACTTCTGTGCAGAGTCCTCTCCGCCGCCGACCGTGTAGAGATCGCAGGAGTCGGGGACTTCGTCGTCGAGGGTGATCCGCACGATTTCGGCGTCGTAGCCCCGCCACCGCAGACGCTGGCGCAGGACGAGGGAGTTGCCGTCGTCGCCGTAGGTTCCCATGACATCCGGCAACACCAGCCCGATCCGTACCGTCGACTCGGTGGGCCGCTGCGAGGCGGGGGAGACGGTGTCGAGCGGGGAGACGGTGGATGGCGAGGGGGCCGCGCCGGCGTCAGCTCCGCGGGCTTCGGCCGGGCGGGGAATGCTCTGGTCGTCGGTCATCGCTGCTGCTCCTTCGCGTCAGAGGCGGCGGGGCCGAATCCCGCCGCGGCGATCGCCCGGCCCAGGTCACGGAACGCCGTGTAGTTGGCCAGCACCTCGACCCGGCCGGCCGGGCACCGCCGGATCGCGGCCAGAGGATCCGGTTCGAGCACGTGGTCGATCCCGGCGTACGTCAGCCGAACCGAGAGATCGGCGGCGCGCTCACCCGAGGCGTACACGGACACGCCCTCGAAACTCTCGAAGCGCACGTCCCACAGCCAGGACAAGTCCACGCCGTCGCCGGTCTGACCGTTCACCGCGATCACCAGACCGTCGGCGGAGGTGTCGATCATGCCGAGCGCCTCCTGCCAGCCGGCCGGATTCTTGGCCAACAGCAGGTGCGCGGCGCGCCCGTCCACGTCCACGGTCGAGTAGCGGCCCGCGACGTCGTCGACGCCCTCCACCGCCCGCACGGCGGCGGCCGGGTCCGCACCCATCGCCACCGCCGCGGCCACGGCCTGGGCCGCGTTGCCGCGATTGGCCCGCCCCGGGATCGCCAGACGCATCGGCGCCGAGAACCCGTCCGGCCCGTGGATGGCCTCGTCGTCGACCCGCCAGTCCGGCTCCGGCCGCGCGAACTCGCGCCCGTCCGGCAGCGGCGCCGTCGACCGCCAGCGCACCGCGCCAGTCCCATCGACGGTGCGGGTGATCGGCTCGCCGGTCCGCGGGCAGCTCACCGAGTCGCCCGACCACGGAGCGCCAGCGGCCACCCACACCACCGACGGATTGTCGTAGGCGATCGAGGTGATCATCACGTCGTCGCAGTTCGCGACCAGCGTGGCCTGCGGCTGCGCCGCGACCCCGGCCCGCAGCCGCCGCTCGATCGAGTTGATCTCCCCGACCCGGTCCAGCTGGTCGCGGCTCAGGTTGAGCAGCACGATCGCCTCGGGACGCGTGTTCTCCGCGACCGCCGGCGTGTGCAACTCGTCGACCTCGATCGCCGCCAGTCGGGCAGTGCGGTCGGCGCTCAGTGCCGACACGATCCCGGCGTCCATGTTGTCGCCATTGGCGTTGGACGCCACCGGGCCGGTGGTGGCGAGCGCGGCGGTGAGCATTCTCGTCGTCGTCGACTTGCCGTTGGTCCCCGTGACCAGCGCCGACCGCCGCCCTGCGGCGAGCTGCGCCATGAGGCCCGGATCGAGCTTGAGCGCGACCAGGCCGCCGATCATCCCGCCCGACCCGCGGCCCGACACCCGCGACGCCCACGTCGCCAGCCGGCTCGCCGCGACGGCCGCCCGGCCGCGCGCGGTCAGCGCCGTGGGGGGCGCGTCGGACAAGGCCGGGCGGGGGTGCGCGCGGGAACTCATGCGACGAGTCTAGGCAGGCGCGGCCGACAGACGGATGACCATTCCACCGTGCCCGCCACCGGCAGTGATCAGCATCACTCTACGACCGGTCGTGGGAGGGCTACAGTCGTCGTTCGTGTCACCAC
Organism: Dietzia sp. NPDC055343; assembly: GCF_053645265.1. Taxonomy (NCBI): domain Bacteria; kingdom Bacillati; phylum Actinomycetota; class Actinomycetes; order Mycobacteriales; family Dietziaceae; genus Dietzia; species Dietzia sp. NPDC055343. The sequence continues at coordinate 62,477 of NZ_JBSHMJ010000017.1, forward strand.
ACACGCCGGGCCCCCGGCGAATGACCGCGTTGCCCCGACCAGCCGGCACCGCGCTGGACGCGCGACGCCCGGCGCGCCTCGTGGTGGCGGGATTCCTCGCCGCCGCAGTACTGGGCACACTTCTGCTGATGCTGCCCGTCTCCTCGGCGGACGGCACCTGGACCGCGCCTCTTCCCGCGCTCTTCACCGCCACCTCCGCGGTCTGCGTGACCGGCCTGACGGTGGTCGACACGGCGGTGCACTGGTCGATCGTCGGCGACGTGGTGATCCTCCTTCTCATCCAGGTCGGTGGACTCGGCGTGATGACCCTGGCCACGCTGCTGGGCATGCTCGTGTCCGACCGCCTGGGCCTGCGGATGGGGTTGACGGTCCTCAGCGAACGCCGCGGCGAGGGACTGGGCGACCTGCGGCGCGTGATCCTCGGCATCCTGCGCACTGCGCTCGCGGTGGAGGCGGTCATTGCGCTCGTGCTCGCCGTGCGGTTCCACCTCAGCTACGACATGCACCCGGGCCGGGCCGCCTGGTTCGGCGTGTTCCACGCGGTCTCCGCCTTCAACAATGCCGGCTTCGGCCTGCGCTCGGACAATCTGATGTCCTACGCCACGGACCCGCTCGTGATCTGGCCCATCGCCGCGGCGATCGTCGTGGGAGGCCTCGGCTTCCCGGTGCTGCTCGAACTCCGTCGGCAGCTCGCCGGCCGGTACGAGACCGCCGGTGCGCGGCGCGTGATCTCCGTCCACACCCGGCTCACCCTGGCCACGTACGGCGTGCTGATGGTGGTCGGAATCGTGGCGTTCGTGCTGTTGGAGTGGACCAATCAGCGGACGATCGGTGGGTGGCCGGTGATCGACAAGCTCACAGGTGCGGGCTTCCACGGGATCACCGTGCGCACGGCCGGTTTCAACACCCTCGACATCGCCCAGATGCGCACCCAGAGCTGGTTGGTCTCGGATGTCCTCATGTTCATCGGCGGCGGCAGTGCCGGTACGGCGGGCGGCATCAAGGTCACCACGTTCGCGCTGCTCGCCGTGCTGATCTGGTCGGAGGTACGCGGGGAGGCGAAGGTGCACGTCATGCGCCGGTCCGTCGCCCCCGACGTGCAGCGGCAGGCCGTCACCGTGGCGTTGCTGTCCGTCGGACTGGTCTTTGCCGCCACTCTCGCCTTGTCGATCATCACCGAGTACTCGCTGGACCAGATTCTCTTCGAGGTGATCTCCGCATTCGGCACGGTCGGCCTGACGACCGGCATCACCCCGTCGCTCCCAGGGGAGGCGCAGGCGCTGGTGATCCTGCTGATGTACATCGGCCGACTCGGCCCCATCACGCTGGCCACGAGCCTGGCCCTGCGCACCGTCCACCGCCACTACGACTACCCCGAGGACCGGGTCGTGGTCGGTTGACCCGGTCCGTCCCGCACGAAGGAGCACATGATGTTCGGACTTCCCAGACACGGCGGCGACCACGGTCGCGTCGCGGTGGTGGGTCTCGGTCGGTTCGGCACGGCCCTGGCGCGCACTCTTACCGAGCGCGGCATCGAGGTCCTGGCCATGGACGTCGACCCGAAGCAGGTGCAGGCCGTGGCCGACGTGCTCACCCACGCCGTGGTGGCCGACTCCACCGATGACGAGGCGCTGCGGCAGGCTGGCGTAGCCGACTACACGCACGCCGTCGTGGCGATCGGCTCGGACATCGAGGCGTCCATCCTCACCACCACTCTGCTCGCAGAGCTCGGCATCCCCGACATCTGGGCCAAGGCGGTCACCGCCACGCACGGCCGGATCCTCGACCGGGTGGGGGCCACGCACGTGGTGTTCCCCGAAGCGGAGATGGGCCGACGGGTGGGGAACATGGTCACCGCCTCGCTGTTGGACTACTCCCAGGTCGACGACGAGCTGGCCCTGGCAAAGACCCATCCACCGGACCGACTGCTCGGGACGCCGATCGACACGGTCGCGCTGGAGGATCGCGAGGGGGTGCGGCTGGTGGCGCTCAAGCGAGACGCCGGGGGATACGCCGCGCCCGCCGAGGGCACGGTGCTCACACCGGGCGACGTGATGGTGGTGTGCGGGCCGCCGGACCGGGTCCGGGATTTCTCGACGCCCCGGTAGTCGGCTCAGAACCTCGCCGCACCGCCGAGTGCGTCCGCCACGTCGTAGGCGAGCTGCGACATCAGATGGTCGGGGGTGGAGTACATGCCGTCCGAGGTGCTGATCACCGCGACCGCGTACCGGCCACTCGCGGTGTTGATGACGGCGACGTCGTGCGACTCCGTGTCCGTCTCGCCGGTCTTGTTGGCCACCGAGCCCGACGGCAGGCGGTCCGGCAGCTTCCAGTTCCGCTCCTGCTGGAGCATCAGCGCCAGCACCTGCCGGGCCACCGCCGGGGTGGTCAGGGACTCGCCGGTCTCGGCGCGACCGTCGGCGGCCCGGACCAGCTCGTTGAGGTAGCCGACGCTGCCGAGCGCGCTCACCCGACTCCAGTCGCCGGTCCACTCGTAGGTGAACGCGCCGCCGGTGTGGAACTCGTCGGCCAACCCCACGCGGTCGGCGATGGCGTTGATCGCCTCGATCGGGGTGCCGACGTCGGGCGCCGTGGGTCCCTCGGCCGCCAGCTCGTACAACACGTTGGCGGCCTCGTTGTCCGAGACCGTGATGGCGTCCTCGAGCAGGTCCCCCAGCCGGCCGTATGGCGTCTCGGCCTCGGGATCGCCGCCCCACGCCTCGAGCGCGCCCACCGCGTAGGCCACCTTGATGACGGAGGCGGCGTAGCGCGGCTCGTCGTTGCCGGCGCACACCACCCGCTCGTCGGCAGAGTCGATGGCCAGCACACACGCCGCCAGTTCGAAGCCCTCGTCGCTCGCCTGCGCGACGGTTCCGGTCAGCAGCGGGCGCACGTCGGCCCACCCGACGGGCAGCCACCGCACGGCGTGGGAGGTGTCCTCGACCCTGCCGTCCGGCGCGGCGCGCTCGGCGGCCGGAACGACGCCCGACCCCCGCGGATGTGCGGCCTGCGACGAGCCCGAGGAGGCGCCGGGAGCGGTCGCGGCGACCCCCAGCAGGGCGGCCAGGCACACCAGCAGATACGCGCCGACCACCCCGACGATCCAGCTGCGGGTGCGGCGGCGCGCCCGTGCCGGGGCATCGCGCAGGAGGGCCGCAGGGGTGTTCGACCGGTACCGCGACACGGCGTCCTCCTGAGCCCGGGCCGGACGTGAGGCCGCCGGCGCTGATCGATCGGCGTCGAGACTAGCCAACGCGTCCGACATGGAGTGATCCGGACGGCGGGCGCAGGGAAAGCGGGGATGTCGGTGGCGCGTGCCACGATGGAGCGCATGGCTGGCTGGGTGGTGGTTGACGTCGAGACCTCGGGGATGACCCCCGCGGTCGACCGGGTGTTGTCGGTGGCGGCGGTGGTGGTGGATGACGATGGCGAGGTGGTCGAAGAGTTCACGAGCCTGCTCAACCCAGGAGTCGATCCGGGGCCCGTCCATGTGCACGGCCTCACCCCGGCGCTGCTCGCCGGCAAACCGCGCTTCGAGGACATCGCGCCGGAGCTGACCCGGGTGCTGGAGGGCCGCACGGTCGTGGCTCACAACGCCACGTTCGACGCGTCGTTCCTGGCCGCCGAGGCCCGGCGGGTGGGCCTGGAGCCGCCTCTGACGCAGTACGTCTGCACGCTCGACTTCGCCGGGCGCCTGCACCTGTCGACCCGGGACCTCAAACTCGCGACGCTCGCCGAGCACTTCGGGGTCGAGCAGCGGTCCGCGCACGACGCGCACGACGACGCGCTGGTGTTGGCCGGCGTGTTCTCCGGCCTGCGTACGGTGGCCGACCAGAAGGGCGCGGCCCCGTCCGTGCGTCAACTCGAGGCGATGGTCGCGCACCCCGAGACCGGCTTCCTGGTGTCGACCATCTGGGCGGAGGCGGTGGCCGCGCCCCGTCTCTGGCGTCCGGCCGGGCGGCTGAAGCGCGGTGGCAGGCTGGTCCAGGGCATGGAGGTGGTGTTCACCCAGGACGTGGATCGCGATCCCGAAGAGATCGTCGGTCTCGTCGTCGACTCCGGTCTCTACCTGGCCGACCGGATCACCTCCCGAACCTCACTCGCGGTGTGCGACGCCCCGAACGCGGTGCGGGGCCGCGCGGCGTTCGCGCGCAAGAAGGGGCTCGAGCTGGTGGGCTCGGCCCGGCTGGTGGAGATGCTCGCGGACGTCGCGCCCGGGCAGCCCGTCGGTTCGGCGCGGCCCGTCGACGACGCGCAGGAGTCGCTCTTCTGACAGGACGCACGGGTCGACGCCAGGCTCGGCGTCCGGCTCGGCGCCCGAGCCTGCGCGTGCGGCCTGCATTTCCGCATCGTGGATCCGGGAGGACGGGGGAACGGCCCGGGGCTGTCATGATGGGGGCAATCGCCATCGCTGTCGAACGAGAGGAATGCCCGTGCCCGCTCCGCAGAACGCCGCCGCCCGCGAGGTCTACGACAAGGAGCGCGCCCACGTACTGGCCCCCTGGTCGGCCTGGGGCGCCTCCGACCCGATGGTCATCACCGCCGCCGAGGGCTGCTACCTCACCGACGGAGACGACAACCGCCTGCTGGACTTCACCTCGCAGCTGGTCAACACCAACATCGGGCACCAGCACCCGGTCGTGGTCAAGGCCATCCAGGATCAGGCCGCCGAGCTGTGCACCATCAACCCGGCGCACGCCAACGGCGCCCGCGCCGAGGCCGCCCGCCTCGTCGCCGAGGTCGCGCCCGCTGGTATGAACCGCGTGTTCTTCACCAACGCCGGTACCGAGGCCGTCGAGCACGCGATCCGCATGGCCCGCCGCCACACGGGCCGCCACAAGACCCTCTCGGCGTTCCGCAGCTACCACGGCGCCACCACCACCTCGATGAACCTCACCGGCGACACCCGCCGCTGGGCCAACGACATGGGTAACACCGGGGCCGTCCACTTCCACGCGCCGTTCCTCTACCGCTCGCAGTTCTACGCGGAGAACGACAAGCAGGAGTGCGACCGCGCGCTCGAGCACCTCGACTCGCTCATCGGCCTCGAGGGGCCGGACCACTTCGCGGCGCTGATCATCGAGTCCGTTCCCGGCACCGTCGGCATCATGGTGCCGCCCGCCGACTACCTGCGCGGTGTGCGCGAGATCTGCGACAAGTACGGCATCGTCATGATCTGCGACGAGGTCATGTCCGGCTTCGGCCGCACCGGCGAGTGGCTCGCGCTGGACAACTTCCGGTCCGGCGACGACGACTGGGCGCCCGACCTCATCACCTTCGCCAAGGGTTCCAACTCGGGCTACGTGCCGCTCGGTGGCGTGATCCTGCACGACCGGATCGCCGCCTCCTTCGAGAAGACCCCGTACACCGGCGGCCTGACCTACGCCGGGCACCCGCTGGCGTGCGCCTCGGTGGTCGCGACGATAAACCTCATGCGCGACGAGAAGATCGTCGAGAACGCGCGCACCATCGGCGAGGAGGTCATCGGTCCGCGCCTGCGCGAGCTCGCCGAGAAGCACCCGTCGATCGGCGAGGTCCGCGGTCTGGGTGTGTTCTGGGCCGTCGAAATGGTGGCGGACCGCGAGACCCGCGAGCCGCTCGCCCCGTACGGTGGTTCTTCAGAGGCCATGGCCAAGACCTTCGGTGCGGCCAAGAAGGACGGCCTGCTGCTGTTCATGAACTACAACCGCTTCCACGTCGTCCCGCCGTGCATCATCACCGCGGACGAGGCGAACGAGGGACTGGACATCTTCGACCGTGCACTCGACGTGGCGGACTCGTATGTGAGGAGCTGATCCGGCGATGGTGCTGGTGCTGAGACTGATCGTCAACACCCTCGCCCTGTGGGTGGCCACGCTGATCGTGCCGGGGATCTCCCTGCGCGAGACCACTGTCATCTACGCTCCGGGCGCCGGCGCGATCGAGGATCAGATCAGCGTGCCCACCGTCACGGCGTTGCTGATCGTGGCGGTGGTGTTCACGCTGGTCAATGCGGTGGTCAAACCGATCGTGCAGCTCCTCTCGCTGCCGCTGACCATCCTCACGCTCGGCCTGTTCCTGCTGGTCGTGAACGCGCTGATGCTCATGCTGACCAGCTGGATCACCGGCGCGGTCCAGCTCTTCGGCGCCGAGTACGTGGTCAGCGGGTTCTGGGCGGCGTTCTTCGGCGCCATTGTGATCGGCCTGGTCAACTGGGTGATCGGGATGTTCCTGCCCACCCGCGCCCGCGACTGACGGGCTCGCCCGGCCCGCTGCCAAACCGCTAGCCGCCCCCCGCAGCCCGGCCCCCGCGCCCCGCCGCCCCGGCCCCCGGACACCCGTCGATAAGTGGATTTCGCCCGTAACGGCCGAGTGGTCCTGTGCGAAATCCTCTTTTCGACGAGGTGGGGTGCCAAATCGGGCCTCGGTATGGCTGAAGCCGGCCGGGGTGGGTGACGCGCGAACCCGACCTCAGCGTCCGCGGCTGACCCGGACGGCCGCGTCAGCCCTCGCGGGCGAACTGCCGCGGCAGCTCCATGCCGCGCTCAGCGAGGAGTTCGCGCAGCATGTCCGGGTGGTCGGTGATGATGCCGTTCACGCCGATGTCCATGAGGTACTCCATGGTCTGGGCATTGTTGACCGTCCACGGGATGACCTTCAGACCGCGCGCGTGCGCGTTCTCGACCATCTCCGCGGTCACATAGGCCGTGCAGCTGCCCGCACCGATCGTGCAGCTCTGATCGGGGTGGGTGGCGACCGGCGAGTAGGCGACCACACCATCGATAGATGCCGCGGCTGCGACTCCGTCGCCGTCGAAGTCGGCGATATCGATCCCGCCCAGCCACGGTGAGGGCTCAGCGGCGCCGATTCCGAGGAAGTCGTGGTTGGTCAGGGCCACGAGCGGGATCGACGGAGCGAGCTCGTGCATCGCCATCAACGCGCCCCAGTCGAACGACTGGATGGTGACCTGCTGCCCGAGGCCCGAGGCCGCGATCACCTCGTGGACGGCCGAGACGAACTCCTCGCGCGGGGCGGTCTCGTCCGGGGCGCCGGCCTCGACCTTCGTCTCGATGTTCATCCGCACACCGTCCGGGCCGTCGGCGCCATGGGCTTTGACCAGGTCGAAGAGCTCGGACAGCAGCATCATCTGCTGCCCGGGATGCGTGCGCTGATCGGGGTAGCCGGGGCGCTGGAGGGAGCCACAATCGAGGGTCCGGACCTGCTCCAGCGTGAGGTCGTGGATGAAGTGGTCCGTGTAGGGGAACATCGGGTCGCCGGCCACGACGGGCTCGGTGTCTTGGCAGACATCCGTCCGGGGCTTGCGATCGTGAGTCACCACGACCTCGCCGTCGGCGGTCACCTGGGTGTCGAGTTCGAGAGTGGTCACGCCCAGTTCGAGGGCATGACCGAAGGCCTGTGGAGAGCTCTCGACGTTGAGCCCCAGGCCGCCCCGGTGAGCTTGCAGATCGAAACGCATTTCGTCGCTCCCGAGCGAGCCGCCCACATCGAGTGATCCCAGCGAGCCTCCGCCTCCGAGCGAGCCGACCGAGGCTGCGGCGACGGGGAGTGAGGAGGCGGTGAGGAGGCAGCCGAGCACGGTGGCTCCGACCGTGAAGAGGGCGCGAGTACTGCGCATGTGGGGGACCTCGTCGGTAGACGGATCGGCACACCGGCGGGCCCGGGTACCGCTTACCGATGCGACAGTATGCGGCGTCCCCTACGGGTTGTTCTCGGTGGAGTGAACACGAGATGTCGACTGAGGACTGGATCCGCCTCGTTGAAATCGACTGCTCCCCTGCAGGATTCGCAACCGGGCGGGTTGGGTGATCCTGCAGGGGAGCGGCCGAGACGCGTGACGGACTACGCTGGCACGACCCCCGGACCGACGGTGACGCCAGCGGTGCCTTAGGACCCGAACGCGGCCGAGGAGACGGCCCGGGGGGTCCAGCCGTTGGCGGCGTGGTCGCGGATGAACTGCATCTGCGGGTAGAAGGCGTTGCCCGGGCAGGCGGTCCCGCCCCAGTCGCGGTGTCCCGAGACCGCGGGCATCGGACGCGTGGCCCCGCCCTGCGGGTTGCGGTAGGTGATGCCGCCGCGCGGGTTGATGCCAGTGGCGTTGCACAGGGCGCGGACACAGTCGATGGTGGCGCCCACGGCGGCCGCGGTCGGCGGGGTGCTGGTGAAGTTGCCGAGCAGACCGATGCCGATATTGCCGTTGTTGAACCCACCGACGTGCCCGGCGGTCACGACAGGCGGAGCGATGCCCGCGACCGGCGGGACCTGGAAGACCGGGGTGCCCAGTGGAGTGCCGCCGCGGCCCTGGTAGATCCGGCCGTTGGGGTCGATGAGCAGGTGATAGCCCACGTCGCCCCAGCCCAGAGTGTCGGCGTGGTAGTTGTAGACCGCCCGCACGCTGGCCGAATGGTCGGCGAACAGTGCGGAGACGGTGTGGTGGATGGTGATCGACTGCGCGGGGAAGTAGGTCGGCGACCAGCGGTTGCCGGAGACGTCGCCGGCTCCCCAGGCGGCGCGCGGAATGATCGGCAGCCCGAGCGCACCGACGCTGCCGAGGCTGTAGTCGCGCCGCTGGTCCGAGCCGTCACTGAAGACGGTGGCCTCGGCCCCCTCTGCCGCGTCCACCTCGTAGCCCACTGCGCCCCTCGGGGCGGCGACGAGCTCGGAGGCCGGCACACTGCCGCTGTCCGGGGCGGAGTCCAGCAACTCGAGCGGCTGCCAGTCGCCCACCGAGCCGTCGGGGAACGCGAACCGGATGCGTCCGGCGATGTCCTCGGGGCTGGGGAAGGTGACACCCACGTACCCGAGCGGGCCGTTGGGCTGGACCATGCCGCTGCCGGTGGAGATCGACTGCATCAGGTCCTGGGCGGCGCCGAGTGAGCCGGTGGCGAACGGGTTGGCTCCGGCGAGGGGGCCGCGGACGGTCGAGGCGACCGCCGCACCGACCCCGACCGATGCGGCGGTGAGAAAGCCACGGCGAGACACGGGCATATGAGGAACTCCAGACGGGTTGCGTTGACCAGACGCCATGCATATCGGCGCGAACGGCCGCCACATTACGCGCTTGGCGTAACCAAATCGAGACCTCTGTTACCGAAGTGAGACATGTGACTAATGAGGCGCAAGGGACTCCCCTCGGGCCCTCCGCGGGCTCCCCAGCGGCCCGTCAGGGCGCCCAGGTGCGCGCGCCCTCGGTGCTGCCGATGGTCGCCGGATCCGCGTCGGCCTCGTCGGCGTAGGCGCGGTTCACGGCGGAGACCACGGCCCGCAGCGACGCGGTGGTGATGGAGCCGGCCCGGCCGACCCCCCAGAACACGCGGTTGCCGAACTGCACCTCGACGTAGGCGGCCGCGGTGGCGTCGTCGCCGGCGGTCATTGCGTGCTCGGTGTAGTCGAGGATGCGTACCTCGTCGTCGAACATCTCGTTGAGCGCGGTCACGAACGCGGCCAGCGGACCGTTACCCGAGCCGAGCAGCTCGCGGGTCTCGCCCTTCCACTTCACGACGGCCTCGATCGAGTCCTCGCCGTCGTCGGTCTCGGCGGGCACCAGGACCTGCGACATGCGCTCCATGGGCGAGACGCGGTCCAGGTACTCGAGCGAGAAGATGTCCCACATCGCCTTGGGCGTGACCTCACCACCCTCGGAGTCGGTGACGTTCTGCACGATCTGCGAGAACTCCACCTGCAGGCGCCGCGGCAGTTGCAGGCCGTAGTCGCTCTTCATGATGTAGGCGACGCCGCCCTTGCCGGACTGCGAGTTCACGCGGATGACGGCCTCGTACGTGCGGCCCTCGTCCTTCGGGTCGACGGGCAGGTACGGGACCTCCCAGGTGACGTCCTCGACATCCTCGCCGCGCGAGGCGGCCTCGGCCTGCAGGGCGTCGAAGCCCTTGTTGATGGCGTCCTGGTGCGAGCCGGAGAACGCGGTGAAGACCAGGTCGCCGCCGTACGGGTGCCGCTCGGGCACGCGCAGCTGGTTGGCGTACTCGACGGTGCGACGAATCTCGTCCATGTCGGAGAAGTTGATCTGCGGGTCGACTCCGCGGGTCAGCATGTTCATGCCCAGCGTCACCAGGCAGACGTTGCCGGTGCGCTCGCCGTTGCCGAACAGGCAGCCCTCGATGCGGTCCGCGCCGGCCTGGAAGCCCAGCTCGGCGGCGGCCACGCCGGTGCCGCGGTCGTTGTGCGGGTGCAGCGAGAGGATGGTGGCGTCGCGGTGCGCCAGGTTCCGGTGCATCCACTCGATCTGGTCGGCGTACACGTTGGGCGTGGCCATCTCGACCGTGGCCGGCAGGTTGATGATGATCGGGTTCTCACGGGTCGCGCCCACGACCTCGGTCACGGCGTCGCAGATCTCCTTGGAGAACGCCAGTTCGGTGCCGGTGAACGACTCGGGCGAGTACTGCCAGCGCCAGTTGGTGTCGGGGTAGTCGCGCGCGATCTCGCTGACCAGCTCGGCGGCGTCGGTGGCGATCTTCTTGATCGCGTCGCGGTCCTTACGGAACACCACGCGGCGCTGCAGGATCGACGTGGAGTTGTAGAAGTGCACGATCACGTTCGTCGCGCCCTCGCAGGCCTCGAACGTGCGGCGGATGAGGTCCTCCCGGCACTGGACCAGCACCTGGATGGTTACGTCGTCGGGGATCGCGTCGTCCTCGATGATCTCCCGCACGAAGTCGTAGTCCGTCTGCGACGCCGACGGGAACCCGACCTCGATCTCCTTGTAGCCCATCCGCACCAGCAGCTCGAACATCCGGCGCTTGCGGGCGGGGCTCATGGGGTCGATCAGCGCCTGGTTGCCGTCGCGCAGATCCACGGCGCACCACTGTGGGGCGTGGGTGATGACCTTGTCCGGCCACGTGCGGTCGGGCAGCGAGACGTCCTCGACCTCCTCGGCGAACGGCCGGTAGCGGTGCCACGGCATGGACGAACCGCGCTGGGTGTTCCAGGCGGGCTGGCCGGGGCGACCCGGCTTGGAGGGGGGAGTGATGGTCGACGACGACGACACGAAAGCGTCAGCGGGATTCATTTCGGGGGCTCAACTTCCCTAGAGGTGCGATCAGTGGAACACGGACCGGCGCGAAAAGATCCCGCGACGGGGAGCCGGTCCGCCTCAGCGGGCCCCGCCGCGGCACCCAAGAAGGAGCACGCGCTGCATGACCGTCACGATACACAGTTTCGGTGTCCGTCACGGTATCGGGATGACGAAGGTCGTGGACTGGCTGGAGGTGCTTTCCGGCCGCGCGCTCGGATCGGCGTCCTCGTCGGTCGCGTGGAACGGGGACCCGGGACCGAGGTCACGCTCGTTCTCCGCGTCCGAGCGGTGCACCGACCCCCACACGCGGGTGCAGCCGGCCTCCTCGGCGATCTCGACCGCCTTGTCGACGAGCCGGTGAGCCAGCCCCTGGTGGCGGAGGTCCTCGCGCACCCTGATCCCGTAGACGAACAGGTCGGGGCTCTCGCCCAGGTGTCCGGTCTCCACGCCCACGAGCATCCCCACCGGAACATCCTCGTACACGGCCAGGATCAGCATGTTCGAGCCGCGGTCGAGGAAGTCCTGGGTCCACTCGGCGGTGGGCGGCGTGGCGAGCAGGTCGCCGGCGGACAGCACGAGGTCGACGTCGGCGCGCGAGGCGCGACGGATCACGAGCTCCGGCAGGGTCATCTGCTCAGTGTGACAAAAACCGCGGCGGTTCGACATGGCGATGTTGTTGTGGGCGCGGGTGGGCGGGCTCCGCCGGCTCCTGTGAACGGCATCAGCGATGGGCGATCATCCAGTTGATCCAGCCGTTCTGCGCGGGGATCGACTCGTACCAGGCGGGGTTGGTGCCGTCCGCCCGGCGACTCGCGTGGTCGGAGCCGGAGTGGATGCCCACCAGGCGGTCCCCGTGGAAGACGGGCCCGCCGGAGTCGCCGAAGCTGAAGCCTCCCTGGATGGTGTGGGAGCGGCCGATCCACGAACCGCCGCGGGGTTCCATCCGCTCGAGACGGGTCAGGCCGGTGAGCACCTCGGCCGAGCGCGGCGCCTGCGGACCGGGCGCGACGCCGCCGAAGCCGTGGAAGCGCAGGATCGCGCCGGGCGCGGGGTCGGTGCCGGCGCGCAGCACGGCCGGGGAGGGCGCGGGGTGGCGGAGCTTGAGGAGCATCAGGTCGCCGGCCGGCGCGTGGTAGGCGGCCGCCGGGGTGTGTCGGCCGAGGCTGCCGGTGTCCAGGGACCCGAACCCGCCGACGATGGTCGGGTTCGCGAGCGAGGCGGTCCCGGCGAAACCGCCCGGAACGGTGCCCATGGTGCCGAAGCCGAGGGTGAACGCGCGCGGGTCGGCCGGGCCGCAGTGCGCGGCGGTGGCCACCCAGAACGGGTCGATCACCACGCCTGAACAGGGCGTTCCGGGGATGCCGTGGAAGGTGGTGATCTGGACGGCCCACGGCGCGGCGCCGGAGGTCGTGCCGCCCACCACCGCGCCGGCGGTGGGGGCCGTGAGGGTGACGGGTGAAACGAGGGTGCCGACGACGACAGCGCCGACGGCCGAGACTGCAGCGGCGAGCCGGCCCAGGCGCGCGGGGCGCGTGTGACTCATGGTGCTTACGGTGCCACAGGGGCGTGTGAGGCGCATAAAATTTAGTGTATGTGAGACATGCAGGCGGTGGGGACCGTGCGGTCCCGCCTCGGCGATCTGCTCAGTGCGTGTTCAGGCGGTGGCGGCGTTGTCGTCGTCGTGGTCGTGAAGGTCGCCACCCGCCGCGGGACCGTCTCCACCCACGGCGCCGTCTCCGCCCACGTCGGCGCCGCGTTGACCACCCGCCACGGCGACACGGCCGGCCCCGGGCGGCCCCGGGCCGACCTCCTTGCGGGCCAGCGCGACCGTCGCCACGGCCATCACCGCCAGCGTCACCGCCAGCAACACCAGGTGCGCGCCGTCCACCTGGAACCGCTCGCCCAACACCAGCACGCCCAACACCAGCGAGATCACCGGCGTCGTGACGGTCGACGCCGGCACCGCCTGGTGCACCGCGCCCGCCTCGAACGACATCTGCTGCAACGTCAACGCCGCCACCGCCGCGACCCCCAGCGCGTACACCTCGCCCGTCGTGGCCACCTCCCACGCGCCACCCTCGTGCCAGCGCTGCGTCACGCCCTTGGTGAACAGCGCCACGTACGCGAACGCCGCGCCGCCCGCCACGCCGAACAGCACCGCGCGGCCCCCGTTGGAGTGCCGGCGCCGCGCGAAGCGCAGGAGGATCCCGACGACGACGAGACCACCCACACACGCCAGCACCCACTCCCAGAAGGTCGGATGCGCCTCACCCCCGGTCGGGCGGCCGAAGATCACCAACACCATCACGCACGCCGTCAGCACGTGGCCCCAGAACAACTCCGTCTTGGACACCTGGCGGTGGTTCATCCACGCGCCCAGCGGCAACGCGAAGATGAGTGAGGTGACCGAGATCGTCTGGACGAGGATCAGCGAACCGAACGCCAGCGCCAGGCCCTGGAAGGCGAAACCGGCCAGGCTGATGAGCATTCCGGACCACCAATAACGGCTGGCGAGAACGCCGAACCGGCCCTCGAGTCGGCCCCCCGCGCGGTCCATCGTCCGGTGGCGCATCACCGTCCCGAGGGCCTGGCTGAGGGCGGACGCGAGGGCCAGGAGAACTGCCGCCCAGGTTTCCGTCATCTATGACGAGTAAACACCTCCCGTAAAGTGGGCACGCGTTAGGCCGAACAACACCGGAAAAAGCCGATCAGCACCGGAAGGGTGTGACCGCGTGGCACTGGTAGTGCAGAAGTACGGCGGCTCCTCCGTGGAGTCCGCAGAACGGATCCGACGGGTGGCCGAACGGATCGTGGATACGAAGAAGGCCGGGAACGACGTAGTGGTGGTCGCCTCGGCGATGGGAGACACCACCGACGAGTTGCTGGACCTGGCGGACCAGGTCTGCCCGTCGCCGCCGCAGCGCGAGATGGACATGCTGCTCACCTCGGGTGAGCGGATCTCCAACGCGCTGCTCGCGATGGCCATCAGCTCGTTCGGGATGGAGGCGTACTCGTTCACCGGGTCGCAGGCCGGGATCATCACCACCACCCGGCACGGCAACAGCCGGATCATCGACATCACCCCGGGCCGCGTCCGCGAGGCGCTCGACGAGGGCAAGATCACGCTCGTCGCCGGCTTCCAGGGAGTGTCGAGGGAGACCCGCGACGTCACGACGCTGGGACGCGGCGGCTCCGACACCACCGCGGTGGCCCTGGCCGCCTCGCTCGGCGCGGACGTGTGCGAGATCTACTCGGACGTCGACGGCATCTACACCGCCGACCCGCGGATCGTGCCCAACGCCCGCAAGCTCGACACCATCTCGTACGAGGAGATGCAGGAGATGGCGGCCGTCGGGTCCAAGATCCTCAACCTGCGCAGCGTCGAGTTCGCGCGCCGCAACCAGGTGCCGCTGCGCGTCCGCTCTTCGTATTCGAACGACCCCGGCACGCTCGTGGCGGGAAATGTGGAGGACATCCCCGTGGAAGACGCATTGCTGACCGGAGTCGCACACGACGCCTCGGAGGCCAAGATCACGGTGGTCGGCATCCCCGACCAGCCCGGCTACGCCGCCAAGGTGTTCCGCATGGTCGCCGACGCAGAGATCAACATCGACATGGTCCTGCAGAACGTGTCGCGCTCCTCCGGTAAAACCGACATCACCTTCACCTGCCCGCTCGAGGTGGGCGCCAAGGCCACCGAGGTGCTGACCAAGGCCAAGGACGAGCTGGGCATCGACCAGGTGCTCTACGACGACAACGTGGGCAAGGTGTCCCTCGTCGGCGCCGGGATGAAGTCGCACCCGGGCGTCACCGCGACGTTCTGTGAGGCCATCTCCGCGGCGGGCGTCAACATCGAGCTCATCTCCACCTCGGAGATCCGGATCTCGGCGCTCGTCCGCGAGGAGGAACTCAACGACTGCGTGCGCGCGCTGCACGACGCCTTCGAGCTCGGTGGCGAGGAGGAGGCGCAGGTCTACGCCGGCACCGGCCGCTAGGTTTCGGCGGGCTGGGGCGGTGTCCCGTTGCAACCCGTCCTACGGCGGCCCGTTCCAGGGCTGCCCGGCCCACGGCGGCGCGTCCTACGGCGGCCCGTCCCATGGCGGCCAGTCCCGCGGCGGCGCGTCCTACGGCGGCGCGTCCTACGGCGGCCCGTCCATCAGAGGGTTCGGCCCACATCGCTCGAGTGCGTGTGTGCCGAACCCTCTGCTCGTTGGCGTGGCCACGTCCGGGTTGGCTGGCCCGGCCCGGCAGCCCGGGTAGTTCACCCCGTCGCGCCCGGCGGATTGCCCTCGCGAGCTCGGATGCCCTGCCGGATGTCGGCGGCGGTCTGATGCTCGTCGCGGGTGATCATCGTGGTGGTCACCGGGTAGTGCAGCCAGCCGAACTTGCGGATCCGATTCCATCGCGTCAGATCCCTGGCGTGCTGGTCGGGCGCCCGGTGATACTCGCCGTCGTACTCGACCGCGATCTTCAGTCGCCGATTCCCCAGGTCGAGCCTGTAGGGGAGTCCGGGAATCGACACCTGAGTCTCGAAGCCCTCGAATCCGTGCTTGTGCAGGAAGAGTCGGGTGCGGGTCTCCCAGGGGGAGTCCATGGCCCCGGTGTCACAGAGTTCGAGCGCAGCGAGGGCCCGCCGCTTGCCCGGCAGGCGTCGCGGGGTCTCTGCGAGCGGTCTGACATCTCGCTCGGGATCGACGCCGATTCTCGGCGATCCGTCGAGTGCGATGACCGCGTTGGTCGGATCGTCCCGCCGTGCGATGTCGAACAAGGCCCACGCCGGCGAGGCTATCCGGCCGAGCCTGTCGGGGCCGAACGTCAGTGTCCCGGTGTGCTCGCGCGGGATCGTGTACTGGCGTCCGATCATCCCGGGCCTGTCGACACGTCGTGTGCCACAGGCGAACTCGTCGATGTAGTCGCGCGGTGCGCCCCTGTGTCCGTGAGCTTCGGCGGCCAGCCAGCCGGTCACCACCGCGTCGGGGCAGAGTGCCGAGATCGCGGCGATCCGCACCATCGGATCCGTCTCGTCGATCCCGTGCGGGATCCAGAGTCCCCGGTGGAGTCGGTTGTAGCCGCTCGCGCCGAGCCGTCGCCCGAGGTTGGGGATGAGGTCGCGGGTCCGTTGGGGTGGCCGAAAGTCGCGCATGGGACAAGGATCGACGACGACGACGCCACCACCCCGTCCCGACTGGCTCGAATGGGCATGGCTTGTGGAGAGTTCAGGGCCTGTGGATGATTCGGTCCGAGGGAGGAGTTCCCGTCATTTCGCACTACACCCCTCCGTCCTCAAGTCCGTCCTCAAGAGGGTTCGGCGCACTACCTTCTCGCGCGATGCGGGCTGAACCCGCTTCTTGACGGGGCGCTGCTCGACGCCGCCGTCGGGCCCCGTGACGCACGCCTCGGATCGGCAGGCGCGGGGTCGGTAGTATGGTCGTTCGCCGGTCGGTCGAGCGCAGGGCGGAGCACCCGTCCGCGACGGGCCGGGACGACAAGACTTTCAGGAGTTGACCTCGCAGATGACCACTGTCGCCGTAGTCGGAGCCACGGGCCAGGTGGGGCGCGTCATGCGTGCCCTGCTCGAGGAGCGGGACTTCCCGGCCGACAAGGTCCGGTTCTTCGCTTCCGCCCGTTCGGCCGGGACCACGCTGCCGTTCCGGGGCGAGGACATCGTCGTGGAGGACACCGCGGCCACCACCGATGAGGAGCTCCAGGGCATCGACATCGCCCTCTTCTCGGCTGGCGGCACGATGTCCAAGGAGCAGGCGCCCCGGTTCGCGGCTGCCGGCGCCGTCGTCGTCGACAATTCCAGCGCCTGGCGCAAGGACCCGGACGTTCCCCTGGTGGTCTCCGAGGTGAACCCGGGCGCGGCCAAGAACCCTCCCAAGGGCATCATCGCCAACCCCAACTGCACCACCATGGCCGCGATGCCGGTGCTCAAGGTGCTGCACGACGCGGCGGGGCTGAAGCGGCTCGTGGTGTCGACGTACCAGGCGGTGTCGGGTTCGGGGCTGGCCGGCGTGGACACGCTCAACGACCAGGTGACCAACAACGTGGCGGCCGGGCACGAGCTGGTGCACGACGGCGGCGCGCTGCAGGCCGGCGAGACGGGGCCGTACGTGGCGCCGATCGCGTTCAACGTGCTGCCGCTGGCGGGTGCGATCGTCGACGACGGTTCCGAGGAGACCGACGAGGAGCAGAAGCTGCGCAACGAGTCGCGCAAGATCCTCGACATCCCGGGGCTGCCCGTGGCGGGCACCTGCGTGCGCGTGCCGGTGTACACGGGCCACACGCTGACCATCAACGCCGAGTTCGCCGAGGACATCACGCCGGAGCAGGCGCGCGAGCTGCTGTCGAAGGCGCCGGGCGTGAAGGTCGTGGACGTGCCGACGCCGCTCGAGGCCGTGGGCATCGACGAGTCGCTGGTCGGTCGCATCCGTCAGGACCAGTCGATCGAGGGCAACAAGGGGCTCAACCTGGTGGTCTCGGGCGACAACCTGCGTAAGGGTGCGGCGCTGAACACCATCCAGATCGCGGAGCTGCTGGTCAAGTAGCGTTTCGAGCGTCGCCGAGAGCGTTCCGCGCACATCGCCCGAGGGCGGTCTCAGGGAGCTAGTACAACACCCTGGCTGCATCGGGGTATGTGGTGGCGAAGGAGCTGGACGGGGGAAGCGAGGGGCCGAGGGGACGACGACGAGGCCCGCCCCGTCCCCACGTGAAGAGAGCCGCCGCCCGGTATCCGTAC
>NZ_JBSHMJ010000018.1:0-76697 GCF_053645265.1 Dietzia sp. NPDC055343
TCTCCGCTTCCCGCGGAGACGGGGCCTACGTCGTCTTTCCGGGGCCGTCGTCTTCCCGGGGCTGTCAGGCTCCCGGACCTGCTCATGATCTGGTGGTCACAGCACCGCGGTAACCGCATCCGCCATGGCGGCCTGCCCCTCGGCGGTCGGGTGCATCGGGTGCGAGCCCGTCCCGGCGCCGGTGAAGTCCGTGTACCGCTCGCCGGCCGGGGCGCACGCGTGACGATCCGCGGCGTCGACGGGCATGACCGGTTCCGCGCCGGCCCGCTCGGCGGCGTCCGCGACGAGGAGGTTGATCCGCTCGGTCACCTGGCGGGTCCACGTCACGTCGCCGGGGGCCATGGCGGACACGAACCCGCAGCCGCCGTGTGCCGGTACGAGTGGCATGTAGCCGGTGGTGACGACCCGCGCTTCGGGAGCGAGCTCACCGATGCGTGCGTACACCGCGTCGAGCGCGTCGGGAAGGGCGCCGAGCGCGTCCGTGACGAGCGTCTCCAGCCGATCGCGGCACGGGGCGCCGGTGTCGGCGCGGGTGCTCGTCACGCACCCGGCGATGTCACCGAAGCCGATGTCGTTGCCGCCGATCGAGAGCGTGACCAGGTCCGTGTCGGCCGTCAGCGCCGCGAACTGGGCCGGGATGTCCGGTCGCTGCGCGCCGATCATGTCGCGGGTCCGGGCTCCGCCGCACGTCGCGTCGACGAACTCGACGGCGCCGGGCCCGCCGGTGCGTGCGCTGGAGACATCGCCTGAGGGGCCGCCGCCGAGGCGCTCGGCGACCAGCGCCGGGTAGTTGCGGGTCGAGCGGTAGCACCGCGACGGCCCGGTGGTGGGCGCGTCGACGGGGCCGAACGCGGCGAAGGAGTCGCCCAGCGCGACGTACCGGGAGTACGCGGGCGCGGTGTCGGGACCGGAGCCGGGGGCGGATCCGGAGCCGGACCGCGCCCCTTCGCCGGTGCCGTCCTCGACTGCCGTGGCGCTGCCGGTGGGCGTGGGGTCGGCGGTGGCGTTGTCGTCGTCAGCGGTGCAGGCTCCCAGTGCCAGGGCGGCCGCCGCTCCCGCGGCGAGAAGCGCGGCGCGGGGCGTCGTCCGTGGGGCCGCGCGCGGTGCCGGGTGGCGCGACGCACGGTCAGGGCAGGGCGAGGACGACGACATCTGTCCATCCTGCCGCAGGCGGCGCGGACCGGGCCGGGCGTGTGGCGTCAGCGCGCGGGCGTGGTCTAGCGTCTGTAGTCCGTGAGCACCCGCCGGATCCGCCTCGACGTCGCCTACGACGGCACCGATTTCTCCGGGTGGGCCCGCCAGCCCGGCCTGCGCACCGTGTGCGGGACCCTCGAAACCGAACTCGCGAAGGTC
Organism: Dietzia sp. NPDC055343; assembly: GCF_053645265.1. Lineage (NCBI taxonomy): Bacteria > Bacillati > Actinomycetota > Actinomycetes > Mycobacteriales > Dietziaceae > Dietzia > Dietzia sp. NPDC055343. Next base: position 1,354 of record NZ_JBSHMJ010000018.1, read on the forward strand.
CTGCGGGAGCCTGTGACGGTGACCGTCGCCGGCCGGACCGACGCCGGCGTCCACGCGCACGCCCAGGTCTGCCACCTCGACGTGGACCCCGTCTGGCTCGACCAGCGCTCCCTCGAGGGGCGCCCCGAGCTGCTGGTGCGGCGGTTGGCGCGGCTGCTGCCGGACGACGTCGCGGTGATGGGCGCCCGCTGGGCCCCCGCCGAGTTCGACGCCCGCTTCTCGGCCCTGCGCCGCCATTACGAGTACCGGCTCACCACCGCGCCGTGGGGCGCCGAGCCGACGCGGGCCCGCGACACCGCGGCCTGGCAGCGGCAGGCGGATCTCGACCTGGTGCGGAAGGCCTCCGAGCGGCTGCTGGGCCTGCACGATTTCGCGGCGTTCTGTCGACGCCGTGAGGGTGCCACGACGGTGCGGGAGCTGCAGAGGTTTGACTGGCGCGTGGAGCCGGACCCGCGGGGTACGGATGCGCCCGGGGCCGCCGAGGTGTGGACGGCGAGCGTGAGTGCCGACGCGTTCTGCTGGTCGATGGTGCGCAGTCTGGTGGGCGGCGTGATGGCCGTGGGGGAGGGGCGGCGCAGCCTCGACTGGATCACCGGTCTGTTGTCGGAGACGCAGCGGTCGTCGGCGGTGCCGGTGGCGCCCGCGCGCGGGCTGGCGTTGGTGCGGGTCGACTATCCCGACGACGACGAGCTCGCCGCCCGCAACCTCGTCACCCGCGAGGTGCGGCAGGCTCCGGGGACGCCGGGACCGGCCGGCGGTTCCTGCTGCGGGTAGGAGCCGCGGTCCGTGCGGTTCGCCCGTCCGCGGCGCCCGCCCTGTCCGCACTTCCCGTCTCGTGCGAGCGTCCCTGCGCCGACGCCCCGTGGTGTCGGCACCGCCTCCGACCTGCCGCCGACCCGCCCGGGTGTGGCGCTGCGGGCACAGGTGGCCGGTTATCCGGATACTGGGGACAGGTTGGGCCCACGGGCCCCTGGCACCTGCGGAAGGAGAACAGATGGCGATCGGTGCGGCGCGACCCCGGCAGCTCTCGCGGTCGCTGGACTTCTCCGGAGTACGCATCGAGACCGCCCGCCTGCGGTCCGACCGGGCCGTCACCGCGTTCTGGCGGTGGTGGGCCGAGGGCGGTCGCGGGCGCGCGACCGCGGCCCTGGACTCGGGGGACGGGCGCCGTGTGGTCCCCGAGATCACCTCGCTGGTCGAGGCCATCGACCCCGGGTTGTCGTGGGAGTTCATCCCTGCCGCCGAAGGGGAGCCGCACAGGCTGACCGTCACCGCCGCGGGGGTCCCGGAGCTGCGGGGCGCGGCCCGCAGGTGGCTCGCCTCGGCCCCGGCCGCGGACGCGACGTGGAGCTACGCCGACCTCCGTGAACCGGTCCGCGGCTGCGCGATGTACTTCCGCGATCGCCGCCTGGGATTCGATGAGGCGGAGGTGGTTGTGGATCTGGGGCTGGCGCGGGCGGATATCACCGTGCACCACCCGGGCTTCGCGGGTCTGGTGGGGGCGGACGCGAGCATCGCCGCGTACCTGCTGTTGGACGCGGTCTGCGGCGAGGAGCAGGTGGAGACCTGGGTGGGCGTGATCCGCGCCAATGCGATCGCGCCGGGCGACGACGCGGTGGCGTTGGGTGAGCTACCCCGGATCCTCAGCGAGCTGTCGGTGGACAACACCGATGAGCTGGGTGACCCGGCCTGGCAGATCCTCCACGGCGACACGTGCAGCGGTCCGCTCGTGGCGGTGGTGCGGGTACCGCTCGTGTCCCTGTCCGCCCCGCATTTCGACCGTCACGTGGCCGTGAACGTTCCCTATACGGATGTTGAGGACGGGGGGCTGCCCGGCTCGCTCTCGCTGCCCGGCCTGCGGGATCTCGAGGATCACCTGGTGGAGCGGCTCGAGGGCACCGGGGAGTGCGTGGGCGCGGAGAGTTGCGACGGCGCGCGGCTGCTGCACTTCTATGTGGACTCCACCACCCCGGCACACGAGCAACTACGCGCCGCGGCGTGCGGCTGGGATCAGGGCGAGGTCACCGTCACCATCACGGATGACCCGGGCTGGCGGAAGGTGCAGCACCTGCGGGTGTGAGGGCTGCCGGCCCCACGAACGCCTCCTCGCCGGGGCCCACGACCACGGAGACGCGCACCGACTCGCCCATGCCGGACTCGTCCGCGCGGGGCTCGACCGAGATCCAGCCGTCGATCCGGCCGTCCAGCACCAGATCCGGGGGCGCGGCGGACCTGAGGCCGCGCCCGCCGCGAAGCTCCCAGTCGGCGTCCACGCGGATGACCGTCGGCGGGGTGACGTCGGGTCCTCCCGGGCCGGCCAGGGCGTCGATCCTGGCCTCGCTGAGCGGGCCGTCGACGTCCCACATCACCGCGTCGACGGGAGCTCCCGCGTCCGAGGCGTCCGGGTGGACGATCCGGTACCGGGCCTCGTCGCCGATCCGCAGCAGGGGCCGCCACCGGTCGGGCACATCGGTCACCACCGCGATCCGATAGCCGGCCGCCACCGCGCGAAACGCGACCTGGCGACAGACCGGGGGCCTGGCCGTGAGGAGCACCGACCGCAGGTGCGGCCCGGCCAGCTGGACAGCGGCAGCGCCGCCGTCCCGAGTGGCGCCGAGGATCTGTCCGGCGCCATGGGCGGGCAGGGCTGCCTCGTCGAGCCTGTCGATGCGGCGCCGGTCGAGACAGCCCGAGACGGTCCCGGGCATCGGCTCGCCCGGCACCGGGAGCACGGCGGGGTTCGAGAGACGGTGGCATCCGGACGTGACCTCGTCCACGGCGCCGTCGGAGATCCCGGTGAGGCCGACGGTGGTCACCGTGTCCACCACATCGGTGCGACCCGGGACCCGGCGAAGGCGTACGACCTCGGTGATCTCGGCGGCACGGACCGCGGCGAGTCGGTCGCTCACCACCCGCGGATCCGCGGCCGGGCGCAGGACCAGCCCCCGCCCGTCGCCCGGGCTCGCCTCGGCCTCCACGTAGAGCTCGGCGAGTTCGGTGGCGTCGAGCACCCGGCACGGCATCCCGTGGTGGACCAGAGCACGGCGCACCCGCTCGGTCGCCACCGCCACGGCATGGTCCAACGGCGCCTCCGCCCCCGCGGAGCCGCGCAGCGCGAGCGGCGCCAGGTCGAAGCGGAGCAGCAGGTGGACGCTCCGGTGTGAGATCAGGGCCAACGGCCCGACGAGCTGCGCGTACACCTCGCCGTCGTCGCCTCGTGCGGCACGCCGGCCGCGCACCACGACGTCGATCCCCTCCATCACGATCCCACCCTGGTCGAGCTGCCGCGCGATCGCGGCGAGCGGCAGGCGGCCGCCGCGGTGATCGCCCGGGGCATCGCGCCCCACCACGGTCGGGACGTAGGCGCCGGAGGAGATCTCGACGGCGGTCGTGACCACGCTGTCGCCTTCGACACAGCCCACGACGGAGCGGTCCGGTGCGCGCAGATCCACCACGTCGACCGGCACCTTCCGCGGCGCCGGATCGCGCGCGAGCAGCGGGCGTCCGCGACGTCGCGCGGCGACGACCGCGGCGATCCCACACGCGACCAGCAGTTGCACCCACGGCTGCAGCGACGCCGGGCTGAGGACCGTGAGCAGCACCGTGGCCGCCACCGTCGCGGCCAGTCCGAGCAGCGTGGGGACCGCCGACATGAGCTCGTCCTCCTCGCGCACCGACATCCGCCGGTCGTCGCGCCGGACGGCCCGGGATGACCGGCCATCAGGACCGGATCGTCGCGTAGCCTACCCCCGGTGACCCCGGTCAAGGGGCGTCAACATCGGGCGAACGAAAGGCGGGGCGTGCCGCTCAGACCCACGACCAAGGCGCAGGTGGACGGGCATCGCTTCCTCGCCCGGCGAGCCCGCCACGCGGTGGTCTCGCGTGACGTCCGGATGCTGCACGACCCCCTCAAGCGCCAGGCGACAGGCCTGACGGTCGGGGTGGTCGCGGCGGTCGTGGGCGTGGCCGGGGCGGCTGTACTGGCGCTGCTCGACCCGGCGCCGGACGTCGACCGCACCGCGATCATGGTGGGGCGCGACTCCGGTCAGATGTATGTCCGTGCCGGTGACCGCGTCCACCCGGTCCACAACCTGGCCTCGGCGCGGCTCGTCGTGGGCGAGCCGGCCGAACCCGAGACCGTGCGCGACTCGGACATCGAGGGCACCGCCCGCGGCGGACTGCTGGGTATTCCGGGGGCGCCCTCGGCGCTGCCCGGTCACCGTGATGCTGACGCGGCCGCGGCCGTGTCGTGGTCGGTGTGTGACGAGGTCGCCGACGCCGACCGGGGCCGCCCGCGCGTGGTGGGCACGAGCGTCGTCGCGCGGGAGGGGGCCGGTCCGGGACGGGAGACGGATGCCGACGAGATCGTGCTGGTCGAGACCGGTGGCGAGGGGTGGCTGCTGCGCGACGGGGCGCGGGCGCGTATCGATCTCGAGGACTCCGACCTGCTGTCGATCCTGGGGCTGGGCGGCGTGGACCCCCGCCCTGTGACGGCGGCTCTGCTCGACCCGCTACCGGAACTCGACCGGGTCGCCCGGCCGGAGATCGACATGATCGGCGAGCCGGTCGACTACGGGTTGGCCGGGTTGCGCATCGGGCAGGTCTTCACCGTGGACACCGCGAGCGGGCCGCGGGCCCACGTCGCCCTGGCCGACGGGGTCCAGGAGGTGGGGCCGGTGCTCGCCGACGTGATCCGGTCGACCTCCACGGTCGGCGCGGTGGTGGACATCGCCCCGGATCGGATGGGGGTGCCGCGCTCGGTGGCGCTGGACGTCGAGGCGTTTCCCCGCACCCGGGCCTCGGTGTTGGCGGCGGCCGATTCCCCGGTGCTGTGTGTGCGCGAGGCCGCCGACGGGGACGCGTCGGTGCGGCGGATGGCGATCATCGCGGGCGCCCCCGCCCCGGGTCCGACCGAGGCACGTCCGGTGGCGGGTGCGGACGGCGCGGGGCCCGCGGTGGACGCCGTGGGCGTCCCCGGTGGCGGCCTGATGGTGGCCGCGGCGGGGCGTGGCACCACGACGCGCGGCGCGGTCACGACGATCGTCGCCGACACGGGGGTGCGATTCGACGTGCCGGACGACGAGACCGCCGCGGTTCTCGGACTCGGCGGCGTCGCCGTGCCGACGGACGGCGGCATCCTCGACCGGCTGCCGGCCGGACCGCGGCTGGACCGCGCCACCGCGCTCGTCAGCCGCGACGGCTCGGACCTGACCCTGGCCGGAGACGAGCAGCCGACCGGCTGACGCCGCGGTCGACGGGTCAGCGCGAGTCGTCCCGGGGTCGGAGCAGGACCACGACCACGAGCGCCGCCGCCCCCAGTGCCAACGCCCCCGCGGCCACGAGGGCCCCGCTCCCGGTTCCGGGTGGGCCCGGCTCGGGGGACGGCGCCGCCAGGGTGGTGCTCGCCGGGGCGGGGCGTCTGGTTCCGGGCCTGCGGACTCCGGTCACGGCCGCCACCGGATCCACCACACCGTGGCCGATGGCGTGGTCGTGGCCGCCGGCCGCGGCGATGGTGGTGTTCTCGATCCTCTCGATCACCTGACGGGCCGTCAGCCCGGGGTGGGCCTGCCGGACCAGTGCGGCGGTGCCCGCGACGAAGGGGGCGGCGAAGCTGGTCCCGCTGATGGGCGCCCGTGAACCGTCGCCGCCCACGACCAGGTCGGAGACCCCGGCGCCGTCGGCGCCCACTGACCGTAGGTCCACGGCCGGGGCGGCGACGTCGACCCACGGTCCGCGCAGCGAGAAGTCGGTGGGACGCCCGGCCGGGTCCACGCCGCCGACCGTCAGGACGTGGTCGTCGTACCAGGCGGGGGAGGCGATGGTCCGGACGCCGGACCAGCCCTCGTCGCCCGGGACGGACGCGTCGGGTCCGGCCGGGTTCTGGTCGCCACAGGTGTCGCCGACGTTGCCGGCCGCCGCGACCACCACCACGTCGTGGTCCACCGCCGCGTAGCGGATGGCGCCGCCGAGGGGGTCGTCCGCGAGCGCCGTGTCGGCGGGCACACAGGCGACCTCGGAGATGTTGATGACGTCGGCCCCCGCGTCCACCGCCAACCGGATCGACGTCGCGAGCGTCGTCAGGGTCCCCACCCCGCCACCGGTGCCGACGGGCGCCCCGTCCATGCCGACCCCGTCGCCACTGCCGGGGTCGCCCGCCCGTCCGGCCGCCCGCGAATCGGCGCGCAGGACGCTGCTGGACTGGCGGATCGAGACGATCTCGACGCCCGGCGCGATGCCCGAATGCCCCGTCTCGTCCTCGGCGGCGGCGAGGACACCCGCGACCAGGGTCCCGTGGGCGTCGCAGTCCTCGGTCCCGTTCCGGCCGGGCACCACGTCCCCGGCCCCGCGCACCCTGGGCAGGCGCGGGCCCGGGTTGACGCCGGTGTCGATCACGGCGACGACCTGTCCCTCGCCACGCCCGTGGATCCACGCGTCGCGTAGCTCGGCGGCGGTGGCCGCGGCCGGCGGCGACGACGGAGAGAGCACCGCCGCGGTGGTGCGACACGGCCCGTCCTGGCGAACCGGCCCCGACGCGAGGCCGGTCGCCCGGGGCACCGGGCCGTCGACGGTCGGCGGCTCCACCGCCGACGCGAACGCGGGTGTGCCGAGCTGCGCGACGAAAATCGCCAGCGCGACCCGGGCGCCGGCGGAGAACCCGGCGGCGGGTGCCAGGGCGCGTCTCATCGTTGGCGCACGAGTGAGTAGACGTCCATCGCGCCCACCGCCAGCGGCACCACGAGGCAGATCGAGATCGCCTCGACGACCCCCACCGCACGAAGGGTGGCAGGGGAGGGGTCGACGTGGGGCAGGACCGAGGCCGCAACCACGACGGCGACCGCGACGGCGACTGCGGCGGGTACCACCACCCCGACCGGCGACGCCAAGGACAGCGCGGCGCCCACCAGGACCCCCGCGGCGAGCACCAACGCCGCCGCGAGCAGCACCGTGGTGTGGACGCGGTCGGAATAGCCGAGACCGCGCAGGACGAGGACCACGATGAGCACCAGGGCGAGCGGCGCCGCCCAGCGGCTCGCCGCGTCCCCGGACAGGGCGGTCAGCGCGCCGGACGTGCACACGGTCACGGCCGCGAGCAGCAGTCCGGTCAGCCAGGAGCGGGAGGTGAGGAACCGGTGCCGCAGCGCCTCGGGTGTCGGGAGCTGCCCCTGTGGCCGGCGGGCATCGGCCATCCGGGCGTGGAGGTCGTGGTCGATCTCCTCGAGGTCGCCGTTCGCGACCTCCTCGCCGGGTGCCGGCACGGGCGGGATCGGGATGCGTGCGGCGGACACGGCGAGTCGCGGAGCGGCGGTGAGCAGCAGGAGGCCGACGAGCACCGCCCCGGCCCCGACGGAGCCGGCCGGGATACCGGCCACCGCGACGACCAGCGCCCCGACCGCGCCGACGCCCAGTGCGATCGCCGCGGCGAGGTAACCGGCCGCCATCCCGTATGTCCCGGTTGTCGGACGGAACACGGTGCAGCGCAGAACAGTCGCCGCGACCGCGCCGGCGGTACACGCGCCCAGGATTGTGCCGGGCCCGGCGGGCGGGGGCCCCGTGGTCCCGGCGGCGAGGACCGTGAACCCCACGACGACCGACCCCGCGACCGCGTGCGCGGCGCCCGGCGCGGGGGTACGGCGCAGGGCGATCACCGCGGCCAGGCCGAGCAATGCCAGCACCAGCGAGATCAGTGACGTGAGCAGCCCACCGCGCGCCGACCACTGGATCCCGAGGGCGAGAGCGGCGGCCACGGCGGCGACCCCCGCCGTCGCGGTGGCGGTCAACACCGCATCCCGGCGGTCCCAGACCGGGGACCGCGCGACGTCGGGCTCGGTCAGTCCCTGCAGCACGTCGTCGAACAACGGCGCCGGCGTGGGCACCGGGCGGTGGTCCAGCACGAGGATCTCGCCGTCGTGCACGCGCTGTTGCGCAAGCGTCTCGGACACGGCCAGCGGACCCCCGGCCAGGCGGGAGAGTTGCCAGGACCCACCGGTGCCGCCACCCATCCGCGCGTCGGCGTCCACGCCGGAGCCCGGCCCCGCGGCGACACGGACGTGGTCGCGGACCAGGTCCACGACCTCCGGGATCACCGAGACGAGCTCGAGGTGGGCCGGCAGACTCACGTCGACGCGCGTGGACCGGCACACGATCGACACACGCCGCTGATCCAGCGGTTCGACGCCCGCGGCGACCTCACGGACCTCGCTCTGTCGTGTCACTGCCGGACCTCCCACTCGGTGCACCCACCCTGGTCAGCCGTGCCCGACCTCGCCGGTAGGTGACCCGTCAGTACGTGTACTGCCCTAACATCGCCGTTCGATACGCGGATCATTGTCGGCGTCCGGGGTCGTTCGTGGGGGCGTCAACTCGTGGCGCCCGCCGGTCTGCAGCTCGCGAGGGGGTCGGGTCATGGGGGACGTGGTGTTCACGCGTGCCGGGAAAGTCGCCGCGCCGCCGGTGCCGCAGGGGGAGGTGGCGCTGCAGGCGCCGCCGGACCTGCCGCGCCCCACCCCGCGCCCGCTCATTCAGATAGTGTTGCCCATCGTCCTGGTGGTGGCCGTGGTGGGCATGGTCGTGGTGATGATGCGCACCGGGATGATGCGTAATCCCATGTTCCTGCTGTTCCCGGTGATGATGGCGGTCTCGGCGGTGGGCATGCTCGCCGGCAGCCTCGGCGGCGGCGGCAAGACCGTCGAGACCGACGAGCTGCGCAAGGACTATCTGCGCTACCTGGGCCAGACCCGGGACACGGTGCGCGGGACGGCCGCGGCGCAGCGGGCGGCCGCCCTGTGGCGCCACCCGGATCCGGTCGAGCTGCCGGCGATGGTCGGAACCGCCCGCATGTGGGAGAGGAACGACGACGACCCCGACGACCTCACGCTCCGCGTCGGCCCCGGGCGGCAGTCGCTCGCCACCCCGCTCAGGGTGCCCGACACCGGTCCGGTCGACGACCTGGAGCCGGTCTCCGTGGTGAGCATGCGGCGCTTCGTCCGGGTGCACTCGGTGGTCGATGACCTGCCGGTCGCACTCGAGTTGCGGGCGTTCGCGGCACTGTCGCTGGACGGAGAGGTGGCCACCGTGCGTTCGGCGGTCCGCGCGATGCTCGCGGGGTTGGTCCTGTCCCACGGCCCGGGCAGGGTGCGGGTCGCGGTGGCCGCGAGCGAGGGGGAGGCCCGGCGGGCGTGGGAATGGCTCAAATGGCTTCCCCACCATGAGCATCCGGTCTACACCGACGGCGGCGGGCGGGTCCGTCTCACCGAGTTCTCGTTGGCCGGGGTGGAGTCCATGCTCGGCTCCGAGATCGCCGAGCGTCCGACGTTCTCGCCGAGTGCGGCGCAGGTACCGGGACGGGCACACCTCGTGCTCGTCGTCGACGGCGTCGGGGTGACCGGCGCCGAGCGGATCCTCGCAGAGGACGGACTCGACGGCGTCACCGTCATCGAGGTCTCCGGCAGCCGCGCGGGGCAGCTGCGCGACCTCGCCCTGCGCCGCGGCCTGTGTCTGCGGGTTGACGACGACGGCGTCGCCCGCATCCGCACCGACAGCGGCGACGAGGACATCGCCCGGGTCGACGCGATGAGCCCTCCGGAGGCGGAACGGCTCGCCATGGCGCTGTCCCGCTACCGCCCCGCGGACACGGTCACCCATGCCGACGGCTCCACCACCACCCGGCGCGCACCCGGCCTGCCGGACCTGCTCGGGATCGGGGTGGCCACACAGGTCGACCCGGCGGTCGCCTGGCGACGTCGCGGTGAGCGCGACCGCCTGCGCGTCCCGGTGGGGGTCAGCCCCGACGGGGCGCCGGTCGAACTCGACCTCAAGGAGGCCGCGCACGGTGGCATGGGGCCGCACGGGCTGTGTATCGGTGCCACCGGATCCGGGAAATCCGAGTTCCTGCGCACGCTCGTCCTGGGGCTGGTGGCGACGCACGACCCGGACGCGCTCAACCTCGTCCTGGTGGACTTCAAGGGCGGCGCCACGTTCCTGGGACTGGAGCCGCTGGCCCACGTGGCCGCGGTGATCACCAATCTGCAGGCCGAGATCACGATGGTCGACCGGATGCGCGACGCCCTCGAGGGCGAGCTCACCCGGCGCCAGGAGATGCTGCGCGCGGCGGGGAACTACGCGAACGTCGGCGAGTACGAGGCCGCCCGCGCCAGGGGGGCCTCGCTCGACCCGCTGCCCGCCCTGGTGATCGTCGTGGACGAGTTCACCGAGTTGCTCTCCTCGAAGCCGGAGTTCGCCGAACTCTTCCTGACGATCGGCCGACTGGGTCGAAGCCTGCACATCCACCTGCTGCTGGCCTCGCAGCGGCTCGAGGAGGGGCGGTTGCGCGGGCTCGACAGTCACCTCTCGTATCGCATCGCCCTCAAGACGTTCTCGGCCACCGAGTCACGCACCGTGCTGGGGGTGACCGACGCCTATCACCTGCCCGCGACCCCGGGTGCCGGCTACCTCAAGGTGGACGCCGGCGACCCCGTACGGTTCGACGCCGCCTACGTCTCCGGACCGTACCGGCAGGACCGGCGACTGGACGGTTCGTCCGTCGCGACCCCGGCCGCCCGGGCGACCGTGCGGCCCTTCACCTCGTGGTACATGCCGGTGCCGGCGCCGGCACTGCCGCCGGTCGACGACGCCGCCCTCGCCCCGCCCACGCCGACAGACGACGACTCGGCGAGCCTGCTCGACGTGCTGGTCGGAAGGCTCACCGGGCATGGCCGACCGGCCCACGAGGTGTGGCTGCCCCCGCTGGCCGAGGGTGCGCCACTCGACGCGGCGGTGGCCGCCGAGCCCACGGGCGCCGGACAGGCGGGCCCGGGGGGCGGGCCGGCGGCGCTGCGGTTCCCGCTCGCCGTGGTGGATCTGCCGTTCGAGCAACGTCGCGCCACCTGGACGGTGGACCTGTCGGGTGCGGACGGCAACGTGGCCGTGGTGGGCGGGACGCGCGCCGGGAAGTCGACGACCCTGTGCACCCTCGTGCTGTCCGCCGCGGCCACGTCCGAGCCCGACCGCCTATCTGTCTACATCGTGGACCTGGGCGGCGGGCTTCTCCGGTCGGTCGCCTCGCTGCCGCACGTCGGCGGCGTGGCCCAGCGAGGTGACGAGGAACGGATCCGTCGCACGGTCGCCGAGGTCGACGCCGAGCGGCGCCGCCGGGAGACCGCGTTCCGCGAGTCGGGCATCACCTCGGTCGAGCAGGCTCGTCGTCGCACGGTCGATCGGGACGGACGGCCGGTCGCGGAGTTCCCGGACGTCCTGCTCGTCGTCGACGGGTGGCAGGCGCTGCGCACCGAGTACGAGGACCTCGAGCAGGTGGTGCTCGGCCTGGCCGCGGACGGACTGTCGTACGGGATCCACGTCGTCCTGTCCGCCGCACGCTGGGCCGATCTGCGGCCGGCACTGCGCGACGCCCTCGGTACCCGGGTCGAGTTGCGGCTGGGTGACCCCACCGATTCGATGATCGACCGGCGGGCGGCGATGGGCGTGCCGGTGGCACCGGGCCGGGGGTTGACCCGCGACCGCGAGCACATGCTGGTCTACCAGCCCAGACTGGACGGCCGCGTCGACCCCGGCGGCATCGCCGACGCCACCGCTGACGCCGCGCGGCACCTGGCGGCGCGATGGCGCGCGCGGGTCGGGGACGTGGGCGCGGCGCCGGTGCGCATGCTTCCCGAGGTCCTGCCCTACGAGCAGGTGGCGAGCCTGGCCCGCCCCGGGCCGGACGGTGGCCGCACCCGACTGCCGCTCGGGCTCGACGAGTCCGACCTCACGGTGGCCTACGCCGACCTCGAAGCCGATCCGCTGATGCTGGTGTTCGGCGATTCCGAATGCGGCAAGACCTCTGTGCTCCGGTCGCTGGCCCGGGGGCTCGTCGCCGGGAACGATCCCGCCCACGCCAAGCTCATCGTGGCGGACTACCGGCGTTCCATGCTGGGGGAGTTCGACGACACATACCTGGCGGGCTACGCCGCGACCGAGGGCGCGTTCGTGCCGATGGTCGAGCATCTCGAGCGCATCCTCGACGAGCGCATGCCGGGTCCGGATGTGACGCCGGATGAGCTGCGGTCGAGGTCCTGGTGGAGCGGCCCGCGCATCACCCTGCTCGTCGACGATCTCGATCTGGTGATCACCGGTGCCGGCAACCCGTTGCAACCGCTGGCCCGATTCCTTCCGCACGCACGGGACATCGGACTATCGGTGGTGCTCGCGCGTCGGAGCGCGGGTGCCTCGCGCGCGATGTACGACCCGTTCGTCAGCAGGATCCGAGACCTCGGCGGCGCCGGGCTCATCATGTCGGGCAGCCGTGAGGAGGGACCGCTGCTGGGCGGCGTCCGCCCGGGCCCGCTACCCGCCGGACGCGGAAGGTTCGTCACCCGCGACGGCGGTGCGCGCCTCGTGCAGACCGCACTGGCGAAGCCGGGGCCGACCGCATGACCGGCTCGGCGCCGGGAACCGCGGCGGCCACCGCGACCGGCCCGGTGGCCGGGGCGGGCCGGAGCGACGGTGCGGTGCTCGCGGTGGACCTCTCCTGCTCCGGACTGGCGGTCGCCTCGGCTACGGCGTCGGTGGTGTTGGACCCGGTCGTCGCACCGGTGTCCGTCCTGGCCGCGATGGACGGTTCCTCGTTGCCACCGGGCGGTGATCGCCTCGAATGCTCGGAGAGGTCGGAGGCGGCGGCCGCGCGGTTCCCGGATCGCTGTCTCGCCGACCCGGCCCGGACAGTGCACCGGAGTCGGGTCGACGTGGCCGGCCTGTCCGTCCCCGTGGCGGAGCTGCTGGCCGCCCCCGTCGCCCGGGCGTTGCGGTGGTCGGGCGACGCGGGGGAGGACGTCGTGCTCCTGGCGCCCAGTGACTGGGGGGTCAGCCGGACGAGCCGGCTCACGGCCGCTGTCCGCGATCTGGGAGTCGAGGCGCGCGTGGTCAGGTCGGCGCTGGCCACGGCGGAGGCCTTGTCGTCGTCGTCCTCCCGCTGGGCCGTCTGTGTGGAGACCTGCCGGACCCGCACGACGGTGGGACTGGTCGAGCGCACCCGCGCCGGGCTCACCCTCGTCGACCGGGCGGTGGTTCATCGCCGGGACCCCGCCAGGGACGGCCTCGTCGACGACGAGGTGCGGCGGATCCTCGACGCGATCGCCGAGGTGCGGCGGAGGCGTCGCGAGGCCGGGACCGGGTCCACCGAGGTGTTGGCCCGCGGCCGGCTCGCCGAGCGGGTCGTCGACGCCTGTGACCGGGCGAGGTTGCTGTCGTTCGTGGTGCCCCCGATCGCCCCGGCGGACGCGGCCTCGCGGCTCTACGCGGCCTGGTGACCAGACCGGGCCAGGTTTCTTCGAATAGGTGGAACCGACCGGGCACACGGGTGCGTCGAACACTGTGACGGACCCAAGAGGCATCCGCACGACTACAGGGGAGGCAGACATGACCGGTTTCAATACGCATATCGGGACCATGGACACCGCGGCCAAGAGGGTCGATGAGGTCAACATGGAGATCAACCGGCTGCTCGGCAACGTCCGGGATTCCGTGTCCCAGCTGGGCGGCGGTGTCTGGCGAGGCGCTGCCCAGGCCCGGTTCACCCAGATTATGTCCGAGTGGCAGCAGCAGAGCGCCAAGCTCAACCGGGCCCTCGAGGGCATCTCGGAGACGATGCGGGTCAACAGCTCGTCATTCGACGCCGCGGACCAGGAGTCCGCTCAGCTGATCTCCAGGGCCGGCGCCGACGGCCCGCTGAAGTTCTGATCCACCCACACCTTCGAACGGGGAGAACCGACATGACCTCAGGACAGATCACCTACAACCACGGCTCGATCGACGCGCTGGTGGGGCAGGTATCGCAGGCCTCCGTCCAGCTGCGTGGCACCCTGGACGACCTCAAGCAGTACCTCGCTCCGCTCGTCGCCGAGTGGGAGGGCGACGCCGCGGTGGCCTATCAGATGCACCAGAAGGACTGGGACCAGGCGGCGGCCGCGCTGCAGGCGATGCTCGCCGAGATCTCGCAGGCGGCGAATCAGGGCAACCAGGGGATGGCGGACGCCGACCGTCTCGCCGCGCGGGGCTGGGGCTGAGCCGGCGCACGCCCTGCGAGGGGCCCCTCACGCCGGTGCCCAGTGTGTCGGCGTGAGGGGCCTCGTCCTCGTTGTGCTGCCGACATCGAGCGGACGGCACGGGCCCACGCGCCGCCCCTGAGAGGGCCTGCACGGATGCCGAAAACAGACAGATCTGTCTATGGTGGGGTCATCCCCTCGAGAAAGGACATCCGATGACTCCGCTCAGTGTGAGCCCCCGGTGGCTGCATGACCATCTGAACGACGAGAACCTCGTCGTCGTCGACGCCACCAACCATCTCCCCGTCCCCACCGACGGCCCCTACGTCCCCGAGTCCGGCGCGCAGACCTACCGCGCCGAGCACATCCCCGGCGCGCTCTTCGCCGACCTGTTGGGCGACTTCGCGGATCCTGCTGCCGCCGAGCCCTGGACAGCACCCGACCACGAGCGGTTCGCCGCGGCGGCCGGTGCCCTCGGGATCGGCGACGGTGCCACGGTCGTCGTCTACGACCAGCACGACGGCTTCTGGGCCACCCGTTTCTGGTGGCACCTGCGCTACGAGGGCTTCGATCAGGTGACCGTCCTGGACGGCGGGCTCCCGGCGTGGAAGGCCGCGGGCTTCGAGGTCACCGACGTGGTCCCCGAGCCGACGCCGCGCACCTTCACCGGGACGCGACGACCCGGGTTAATCCGGTCGACCGACGAGGTCGCCGCGAACCTCGACGACGAAGGGACCGTCCTGGTCAACGTCCTCGACGAGGCCACCTACCGCGGCGAGGTCGACACCTACGCGCGCCGGGGGCACATCCCCGGCAGCATCAATCTTCCCGTGTTCACCCTGCGTGATCCGGCATCCGGCGCCCTGCGGCCGGTCGAGGAGCTGCGGGCGGAGTTCGAGAGCGCCGGACTGCTCGACACAGACATGCGCGTCGTCACCTACTGCGGTGGCGGCATCGCGGCGACGGGCGTAGCCCACGCGCTCGCGCTCGCGGGCCGCGATGATGTCGCGATCTACGACGGCTCGATGACCGCATGGGCCGGGAACCCGGAACTGCCGCTGGTCACCGGCGAGAGCCCTCGCTGACGGCGGAGCGTCCGCCGGATCGGGATCGGTCGCGATCTGGCAGGCATCGGCCGAGAGGCTACCTGCCGGATCGCGACGGGATCTCTCCGATCACGACGACGATATTACGAATCGCGACCGATCCGTCGATGCACGGGCGCGACCGCCCTGGGCGGCGGGTGATCGGGTCGGCGGATGAGGGACTCAGCGGCTGCCGGCGAACGCCTGGGCCAGGCGCGAGATCTTCTGCGCCCGGGCCAGCCGCGGCAGGTCCGAGCCGTCGCGGCAGCGCTCGCCGCCGGGGCCCAGCTCGTCGATCACGGACTCGGCCCACGAGACATCGGCGGCCGACGGCGCCAGCACCTCGTTGATGTAGGGGGCCTGGTCCACCCGCAGGCACAACTTGCCGGTCATGCCCATCTCGACGGCGTGCTCGGCGGCGTCCATGAGAACCCGCGTGTCATTGGAGATGGTCGGACCGTCGATCGGCGGGGCCACGCGTGCGATCCGGCTGGCCACCACGAACTGCGAACGGGTGTAGGCCAGCGCGATCTGCGACGAGCCGATGCCGGTGTCGCGGCGGAAGTCGCCCACCCCGAACGCCAGCCGGACGACCTGCTCGGACGCCGCGATCTCCGCAGCCTGGGCAAGGCCGTCCGCCGATTCGACCAGGGCCACGATCGGGGTGTCCGGCGCCAGCCGGGCGGCCGTGAGAGCGACGTGCTCGGGGTTCTCGGTCTTGGCCAGCATCACGCCGTCCAGCCCGGGGCAGTGGCCCAGCGCCATGAGGTCCTTCTCCCACTCGGGGGAGCGGACGTCGTTGATCCGGATCCAGGCGTGGTTGCCGGCCTCGAGCCACTGGCGGACCTCGCGACGGGCGCGCCCCTTCTCCGACTGGCGGCAGCCGTCCTCCACGTCCAGGACCACGACGTCCATCTCGGACTGTACGGCGGCGTCGAAGCGTTCGGACTTGTCGGCCGGCAGGAGCAGCCAGGAACGGGCGATCGTCGGCGGGATGGTCGACATGGGGCTCATCGGTACCGGTCATCCTTTGCTCGAGTGGTGTCGCTCGGTGGACACTTCACGATACGCGGAGCGTGCTCCACCACCACAAACGGGAACAGGTTCCTACATGTCGGGAGCGGTAGCCAACTGGATGAGATTGCCGCAGGTGTCGTCGACGATCATCGTCCACACCGGCCCCGTCTCGGTCGGTGGCTGCACGATCCGGGCGCCGCGCTCCTTCAGTTCGGTGTGCACCCGCTCGATGTCGTCGACCTCGAACTGCGCGGCGGGGATGCCGTCGGCGTGGAGCGCGGAGGTGTAGGCGCTCGCCGCGGGATGCTGGTCGGGCTCGAGGAGTAGCTGCGTGCCGTCCGGTGCGCCGGGGTCCACGACGGTCAGCCAGCGGTACTCGCCGGCCGGGATGTCGTACTTGACGGCGAACCCGAGCACGTCCGTGTAAAAGCGCAGTGCGCGTCCCTGGTCGTCGACGTGGACGGAGGTCATGGTGATGCGGGGCATGTACCCGAGCCTAGAGCCGTCCTGGCAGGCACCGGGTCGTTCTTCGCGAGGCGCACCGGCGCGTCGGTGGCGGCGTGCCCCGCGGCGTCAGGCTGGTGACAGAACGTGTCCTCATCAACCTGGGGAGTTATTGACTGCGCGACGGTCGGGGTCCACTCTTTTCTGGTGACCACCCCAGCGCCCGCCGCCAGCGCGACCCCGTCAGCGCCCGCTATCGAAGCCGAGAACCTCGTGAAGAGATTCGGCGATTTCACCGCGGTCGACGGCATCTCCTTCTCCGTCCCCACCGGATCGGTGCTGGGTCTGCTCGGTCCGAACGGGTCCGGCAAGACCACGACCATCCGCATGATGACCACGCTGAGCCCGCCCACGTCCGGAACCGCCCGCGTGGCCGGGTACGACGTCCTCCGCCGGCCCGCCGAGGTCCGCAAGGCCATGGGGCTCACGGCGCAGGCCGCGACCGTCGACGAGTTGTTGACCGGGCGAGAGAATCTCCGTCTCATCGGGGACCTGTACGGACTGCCGAAGAAGTCGGTCAAGGCCCGCGCGGACGAGCTGCTCGACAAGTTCTCACTCACGGACGCCGCCACCAGGGTGGCCAAGAGCTACTCCGGCGGGATGCGCCGCCGGCTCGACCTCGCGGCCAGCCTCGTGGCGGCGCCGCCGGTGCTGTTCCTCGACGAGCCGACCACCGGTCTCGATCCGCGGTCGCGCAACGAGCTGTGGGACGTCCTCCGGGGTCTCGTGCGGGACGGCACGACGCTGCTGCTCACCACGCAGTACCTCGACGAGGCCGACCAGTTGGCGGACAACGTGATCGTGATCGACCACGGCAAGGTCATCGCGGAGGGGACGCCACTGCAGCTCAAGGACCGGTCAGGTGCCGCGAGCCTGGTGATCACCGTGTCCCGGCCCGAGGACGTGGACGGCGCGGCACGGGTGCTCGCCGGACGAATCGAGGAGTATCACGTCGACCATGACTCGCGCCGGATCACCGCGCCGTCGGAGGGTGTGTCGGCACTGGCGGGCATCGCCTCCGCGTTCTCCGAGGCCGGCATTGAACTCGACGACATCGGACTGCAGCGCCCGAGCCTCGACGACGTCTTCCTCTCCCTGACCGGCCGCAGGGCCGAGGAGCCCGAGGCTGACGCGTCGAACGTCGGAGACGGCCGGGACGAGACCACCGAACAGGAGCAGCGGGCATGAGCACCGTAGTAGACCCCACCGCGGACGCGTCCGCCTCCAGGGCGTTCAGCGTCCCGGCCCGGCCGGACGGGCCCTCGTTCGGGCGCCAGGTATCGGCGCTGGTGCGCCGCAACCTCTTCCATATCCGTCGGCAGCCGGAGAACCTGGCGGACGTCACCATCCAGCCGGTGATGTTCGTGCTGCTGTTCGCGTTCGTTTTCGGCGGTGCGATCGCGGTCTCGAGCGGCGACTACCGCGAGTGGTTGCTGCCCGGGATCATGGCGCAGACCATGGCGTTCTCGTCGTTCATCGTGGCCTCGGGCCTGTGCAACGACCTGAACAAGGGGATCATCGACCGCTTCCGCACGTTGCCGATCCAGCGTTCCTCGATCCTCATCGCGCGCAGTGCCTCCAGCCTCATCCACTCGTCGATCGGCGTGGTGGTCATGTCGTTGACCGGCCTGCTCGTGGGGTGGCGGATCCACACGGGGATTATCGACGCGTTGCTGGGCTACCTCGTGCTGGTGGGCTTCGGCTTCGTGATGATCTGGATCGGCATCGTGGTGGGCTCGCGGCTTAAGACGATCGAGGCGGTCAACGGCGTCATGTTCACCACGACGTTCCCCATCACGTTCCTGGCCAACACGTTCGCGCCGCCGGAGTCGATGCCGACGTGGCTCCGCGCGTTCGCGGAGTGGAACCCGCTGTCGTCGGTGGTGCAGGCGATGCGCCAGCTGTGGGGTAACGCCCCGGCCGTCGGGCCGGACGCGGCGCTCCCGCTGCAGTACCCGCTCGCGGCGTCCCTGATCTGGATCGTCGGCCTCACGGTGATCATCGCCCCGATCGCCATCAAGGCCTTCGACGCCCGCACTCGCGACTGATCTCGCCGCCACCGCTGATTTCTGCCACGGCCGAGTTCCGCGCGGGTCCCCGCTGCGGCGGGCGACTACTCGCCGTCAGGCAGGCCCTCCGCGGCCGCGGCCAGCTCACGCAGCGCCTCGAGATGACCGGCGAAAGCGCGCCGGCCGTCTCGGGTCAACGACAGCCACGTCCGCTGACGCCCGGTGTCGCCCCTGGCCTTGGACGTGGTGGCGAACCCGGCGTCGGTCAGGGCCTTGAACTGCTTGGACAGCACCGAGTCGGCCACGCCCAGCTCGTCACGCACCGTCCCGAACTCAATCGATTCCACGGGCGCGAGCAACGCGCAGATCCGCAGTCGGTGCGGGGCGTGAATGGTCTCGTCGAATCGCGGTGTCGGCCGGCGGTCCCTCACCGGCGCGCCTCGGGGGCGGTGGCCGCGCCGGAGCGGATCTCGGCGCGCATCGCCGCGTCCATCCCGCGGCCCAGCACGATTGTCCCGACGAGGATCACCACGACGAGCAGCGCGGTCGTCCACCCGGGCAGGCCGCGGTCGGTGAAGGACGGCACCAGCGAGATCCCGACCACCGCGACGACCATCACCAGGTAAGCGAACCACCAGCGCAAGGAGACGGGGCCGAGGTTCCGGATGTCCACCCACAGCCCCGTCACGCGTTGGTAGGCGGAGACCAGCAGGCCGATCGCCGCGGCGCACGCCACGGCGACGGGGATCCGGACGGCATTGTGCAGGTCGAGCGCCCCCACCAGCACGAGCGCGGCGAGGATCGTGCCGAGTGCCGGGTGGTACCACCACGGGGTGATCAGCCGGTCGGCGACGGAGCTGCGGGTCGCTGCCACGTCGGCCAGGGCGTCGCGGGGGTCATAGTCGGGGCGGGGACCGTTGTCTCTTTCCATGATGGAAACAGTAGGGGTTCATTTCCGTTTCCGCAACGGAAAGTAAATGTCGAGGCGACGGCCGGGCCGGCCACGGCTACCGCGCGGACGACTGCGCCCACGACTGCGCCCACGACTGCGCCGACGACGACAACGGCCGGCGCCCGCTATGCGGACACCGGCCGGCGGTGGTGAGGCTGCGCCGATCAGCGCTTCTTCGTGGGGGATACGCGGATCGTGATGCTGCCGACCACGGGCTCCACGCCGGCATCGTCGACGAACGTCAGCGGCACCTCGATCTCCTCGCCGGAGGTGATCGACCCGAAGTCGGGGATCTGCTCCCACTCGGCGGTCACTGTCATGCCGCCTGTCGACTTGGCGGGGTAGCGCACGTTCATGCCCACGGGGATCCAGCGGTGCGTGGTGGGCACGGTGGCCTCGGCGAGCATGCCCATGGCGAACTCGGCGAGGTTGCACGCCGCGATCACGTGGAAGGTGCCGATGTGGTTGCGGTTGCCCCACCAGCCCGGCCCGCGTACGACGCAGCGCCCGGGGCGCATCTCGGTGACGTGCGGTAGGGCGGTGCGGAAGTAGGGCGCCTTGAGGCTCACCGCGGCCGTGAACAGGCGGGAGCCGAAGGGGAGACGGTTGGCCTGCTGCCACAGCCTGTAGGTGGCGGTGCTCGCGGCGGCGCTGACGGCGGAGGTGGGGGAGCTGTTGGTCACGACGACGAGGTTACCCGCCAGTAAGTTCTGTGCCTAGACCGAAGCCCCGTCCTGACTTGCGCGTCGGCCCGGCCAGTGGTCGACATGCCCGGCGAGGTGCCGACGCGGGCGTGAGTTCGGACCGGGCCGCGTCAGCCCAGGATCTGGGTGCCCGCGCGCAGCAGATCGTGCAGGTGGTCCTGGTCCGCGCCCGGTTCGTCGATCCACAGTCGATACGCCGACAGGGCGATCCCCAGAGCGGCGTGGGCGGTGGCGGCAGGGATCAGGTCGTCGACCGACTCGCCGCGGCGGTCGGCCACGAAGCCTGCGACCGCCCGCCGCCAGTCCGCGTAGACAAGCGTCGAATGCGCCCGGAGCTCGTCGACGGTGAGCAGGAGACGCATGCGGACGCGGTGCACCTCGGTCTGCGAGTCGGGGAACGTGTTGAACGCGACGAGGGCGTCAGCGAGCGCGTCGCGCAGGGGAGTGGACTCGGGCACCGCGTCGAGGTAGTCGAGCATCAGGTGGATCTGCTCACCGAACTCGCCCCAGGCGATCGCCGCCTTGCCCGGGAAGTAGCGGAACAGTGTCCGTCGCGAGATGTGCGCGGCCTCTGCGATCTGGTCGACGCTCGTGGACTCGTACCCGCAGCGGGCGAAGAGCGCGAGCGCGACCTCGACGATCGAGGCGCGCGTGGTCGACGGGCGGCGGCCCGGGGTGCGCCCCTCGACCCTCTCCTGCGGCTCCATGGGAGGAGTTTAAATCAGAAACCGTTGCAAGTGGCACCAAGTGCCAATATGATGCAGATCTCACCAGTTCGTGGTGAGACATCCCCATGCGCAGACGAGAGGACACGCAATGGAGAACACGCAGAACACCGAGGTCGTGCTGGAGGAGGCCCTCATCGAGGAGGTCTCCATCGACGGCATGTGCGGGGTCTACTGAGATGACCTCCGCAGCAGCGCCGGCCGGCGCCGAACAGGAAGCCGCCCCGGCGGCGTTCGATCTCGACGCCGGCTGGCGCCTGCACCCCGGGGTGGCGCTTCGGCCCGAGCCGTTCGGGGCATTGCTCTACCACTTCCACACCCGCAAGCTCAGCTTTCTCAAGTCGCCGACCATCGTCGAGGTGGTCCGCACCCTTGCCGATCACCCCTCCGCGCGCGCGGCCTGCGCTGCCGCCGGGGTGCAGATCGATGATCCGGGTACCGCGCGGCTGTATCTGCACGCGCTCGGCCAGCTCGCCGCCTCGCGCATGATCGAGGAGACCTCATGACCAGCATGCTCGACCGTCCCGCAAGTCCAGCTCCCGTCGGCCGCCTGGTCGACCAGTTCGAGCGTGGACTCGACGCCCCCATCTGCCTCACCTGGGAACTCACCTACGCCTGCAACCTCGCCTGCGTGCACTGCCTCAGCTCGTCCGGTCGCCGCGACCCGCGCGAACTGAGCACGGAGCAGTGCAAGGCGATCATCGACGAGCTGCAGAAAATGCAGGTCTTCTACGTCAATATCGGTGGCGGTGAGCCGACCGTCCGCCCCGACTTCTGGGAGCTCGTCGACTACGCGACCAGCCACCAGGTGGGCGTCAAGTTCTCCACCAACGGTGTGCGCATCGACGAGGAGGTGGCCCGCCGCCTGGCCGCGAGCGACTACGTCGACGTGCAGATCTCGATCGACGGTGCGACCGCCGAGGTCAACGACGCCGTCCGTGGGCCGGGCTCGTTCGACATGGCCTGCCGCGCACTGCAGAACCTCAAGGACGCGGGCTTCCGCGACTCCAAGATCTCGGTCGTGGTGACCCGCGAGAACGTCTCCCAGCTCGACGAGTTCAAGGCGCTGGCCGACAAGTACGACGCGACCCTGCGGATCACCCGGTTGCGTCCGTCCGGCCGTGGCGCCGACGTGTGGGACGACCTGCACCCGCTTCCGGAACAGCAACGCGAGCTGTACGACTGGCTCGTCGCCCACGGCGAGAACGTCCTCACCGGCGACAGCTTCTTCCACCTGTCGGCGTTCGGCGACGGCCAGGGCTCGCTGCCCGGCCTCAACCTGTGCGGCGCCGGCCGCGTGGTCTGCCTCATCGACCCGATCGGTGACGTGTACGCGTGCCCGTTCGCCATCCATGAGCAGTTCCTCGCCGGCAACGTGGTGTCGGACGGCGGCTTCGAGACCGTGTGGCAGACCTCCGAGCTGTTCCGGGAGCTGCGCGAGCCACAGTCCGCCGGGGCCTGCTCGGCCTGCGACTTCTACGACAGCTGCCGCGGCGGCTGCATGGCCGCCAAGTTCTTCACCGGACTGCCCATGGACGGGCCCGACCCGGAGTGCGTCCAGGGCTACGGCGAGGGACTACTCGCCGCCGAGCGCAACATCCCCGCGCCGTCCCAGGACCACACCCGGCCGATGGGTCTCGCGGCACGGAAGCAGCCCACGGGCCCGATCCCGTTGACCCTGGTCACCACGCCGCCGCGCAGGCCCACCAGCCTGTGTGACGAGTCCCCGATCTAGGCCGCACCGGTACTGACGCGCCCCGCCGCCCCGGGCCTCGCCCGGCGGCGGTGGGGCGACCCGGGGCGTGCCGGCCCCCTGAACTTTCGACAACCCCAGAGAAGGAGGCACGCCCGTGTCCCGCCTGTCCAAGATCGCCGAGGCCAACCCCTGGCGGCAGAACCCCTGGTTCGAATCCGTGGCCGTGGCCCAGCAGCGCGCCAAGAAGAAGCTCCCCAAGAGCGTGTACATGGCGCTCGTCGGCGGCAGTGAGGCCGGAGTGACGCTGCGCGACAACATGGATGCGTTCAGCGAGCTGGAGCCCAAACCGCACGTGATCGGCGCGAAGCAGGACCGGGACTTGGCGACCACCGTCATGGGGCAGCCGATCAGCCTGCCGGTGATGATCTCGCCGACCGGTGTCCAGGCCGTGACCCCCGACGGAGAGGTCGACGTCGCCCGTGCCGCGGCCGCCCGCGGCACCGCGATGGGCCTGAGCTCGTTCGCCTCCAAGCCCATCGAGGAGGTCATCGCGGCGAACCCGCAGACCTTCTTCCAGGTGTACTGGCTCGGCGGCAAGGAGAGGGTCCTCGAGCGCCTCGAGCGTGCGAAGGCGGCAGGCGCCGCGGGCGTCATCCTCACCACCGACTGGTCGTTCTCGATGGGCCGTGACTGGGGCAGCCCGGCGATCCCCGAGAAGCTCGACGCCAAGGCCATGCTCACCATGGCGCCCGAGATCGCCGTGAGCCCGCGGTGGGCCATGGAGTGGGCGCGCGACGTGATCACCAACAAGCGGTTCCCGGACCTGACCACCCCGAACCTGGTCAACCAGGGCGAGATGGGGCCGACCTTCTTCGGCGCCTACGGCGAGTGGATGGGCACCCCGCCCGCGACGTGGGACGACATCGCCTGGGTCGTGGACAACTACGACGGCCCGGTCATGCTCAAGGGCATCACCCGCATCGACGATGCCAAGCGCGCTGTCGACGCCGGCGTGAAGGCGATCTCGGTCTCGAACCACGGCGGCAACAATCTCGACGCCACCCCGGCGTCGATCCGCTGCCTCGCGCCGATCGTCGACGAGGTCGGCGACCATGTTGAGGTCCTGCTCGACGGCGGCATCCGCCGCGGCTCCGATGTGGCAAAGGCTCTCGCCCTCGGTGCTCGCGCGGTGATGATCGGCCGCGCCTACCTCTGGGGCCTGGGTGCCAACGGCCAGGCGGGTGTCGAGAACGTGCTCGACATCATGCGGTCGGGCCTGGACTCCAGCCTCATCGGGCTGAGCAAGTCGTCCATCTCGGAGCTGAATCGCGACGACTACCACATTCCGGACGACTTCGTGCGGCGCCTCGGCGCCTGATGGCGGCATTCCGCCACCCCTGTTCGCAACAACTGTAGAGAAAAGGACAACCCCTCAATGGGAGACTTCGACGGCAAGGTCGTCTACATCACCGGTGTCGCTCGCGGCCAGGGCCGCAAGCACGCCATCCGCTTCGCCCGCGAGGGCGCCAAGATCATCGGCATGGACCTGTGCGACGTACCGTCGGAGTACGTCAAGTACCCCACGGCGAACAAGGACGACCTCGCCACGACCATCGAGCGGGTCGAGGCGGAGGGTGGCGAGATCTTCACGGAGATCGGCGACGTCCGTGACCTGGCGTTCCAGCAGGATCTCGTCACCCGGGGCGTCGAGCGCTTCGGCGGCCGCCTGGACGTCGTGATCGCCAACGCCGGAATCTGCAACTGGGGCAAGGTCTGGGAGATCGACGAGCAGCAGTGGAACGACACGATCGACATCAACCTGACGGGGTACTGGAAGACCCTCAAGGCGTCGATCCCGCACATGCTCGAGGCCGGTAATGGCGGGTCGATCGTCCTGGTCAGCTCGGTCGCCGGCCTCAAGGCGATGCCGGTGCAGTCGCCCTACTCGGCCTCCAAGCACGGCGTGGTGGGACTGGCGCAGACCGCCGCCAAGGAGCTCGGGGAGCACAACATCAGGGTCAACACGATCCACCCGTACGGCGTGCTCACCCCGATGGGGGCCGACGACCCGGACGCGCACGCGGTGTTCAATGATCAGCCCCAGTTCCTGCCGCATTTCACGCCGATCCTCGGCATGGGAATGGCGACGACCGACGACATCTCGGACTCGGTCATGTTCCTCGCCTCGGACGCCTCGCGCACCATCACCGCCTCGACCTTCACCGTCGACATGGGCGCGATCAAGGTCTGAGCCGACATGACGGGTGCGTCCGGTGCCGCCGCGTCGGCCGGCCGACAGGTGCTCGCCATCCTCCCTGTCGGCGCCACTGAGCAGCACGGACCACATCTGCCGCCCGAGACCGACACCCTGCTGGCGACCGCGGCCGCCCGGGTGCTCGGAGAGTCCGCGGGCCGTGGCGCGGATGCCGGCGCCGGATTCGGTGTCGGTACCGACGTCGAGGTCATGGTGCTCCCCGCCCTCGCCTACGGGGCGAGCGGGGAGCACCAGTCCTTTCCGGGGACCGTGTCACTCGGGACCGACGCGCTCGCCGAGGCGGTGCTGGAGCTCGGTCGGTCGGTGTCCACCTGGGCGGATCGGCTGCTCGTGGTCAACGGTCACGGCGGAAACGTCGAGGCACTGCGCCGGGCGGTCACCCGCCTGCGATACGAGGGGCGCGACGCGGCCTGGCTGTCCTGCCGCACCTCCGAGGATCCCGCGGACACCCACGCCGGCCACGCGGAGACCTCACTCATGCTGCATCTCCACCCGGGCCTCGTCCGTGGCGAGCTCGCCGAGCCCGGCTGCACCGATCCGCTGCCACAGATCCTCCCGGCGATGCGCGACGGCGGGGTGGCCGCGGTGAGCAGCAACGGGGTCCTCGGCGATCCCACCGGGGCAACGGACGTAGAGGGGCGTCGCCTGTGGGGCCTACTCGTGGCCGACGCCCGCCGCAGACTCGACGCCTGGCAGCCCGGACAGGCGGATGGGATGCTGCGATGACCCGGCCCGCCGGGTCCGCGAGCCCCGCGTACCCCGGCCCCGCCCCGGTCTGGCTCGACAGTCGGACCAGCGTCCTGCGCCGTGGGCAGGCCGTTCGGATCCTGGGCGGGGACCCGGTCACCCTGGTCACGCCCTCGCCGACGGCCGCCGCGCTCCTGGATCGCCGGCGGGTGATCGATACCGGCACCCCGGCCGGAGCCGCGCTGGCCAGGGCCCTGACGGATCGGGGGATGGCCCACCCTCTGGTCGACGGCTCGGCTGTGAACGGCGCTGTACAGTGCGGCGCTGCTGAGCGCGGCGCTGCTCAGTCCGGCCGCACCGCCACGGCCCGCGCCCTGGACGACGTGACTGTGGTGGTGCCGGTCCGCGACGACGCCGCCGGGGTCGCCGCCCTCGCGGAAGCTCTCGGTCCGGAACTGGCCCGGGGGATGCGTCTCGTCGTCGTCGACGACGGCTCCGCCGTCCCACTGACCGCACCGGCGTGCCCGCCCGGACCCGCGCCGGTGGTCCTGCGCCACGACTGCTCGCGGGGGCCCGCCGCCGCCCGCAACGCCGGGACGGCCGCCGCGGTGGAGGCCGGCGCGCGGGTCGTGGTCTATCTCGACGCCGACGTCCTGCCCCGGCCCGGTTGGCTCGACATCCTGCTCGCGCACCTCGACGATCCGCTGGTCGCCGCGGTCGCTCCGCGCATTATCGCGGCCGAACCCGGCCGGTTCTGGGTGCGTGGTTACGAGACCGCGCGGTCGGCGCTGGACATGGGCACCGACCCGGCGCGGGTCCGGCCGCGCACGCGGGTGCCGTACGTGCCCAGTGCGGCGCTCGCGGTGCGCCCCGACAGGCTCCCGCCGCCACCGGGCGGGGGAGGTCAGGGGCCGTTCGACGAGCGGCTGCACGTGGCCGAGGACGTGGATCTGTGTTGGCGCACCAGCGCCGCGGGTGGGCGCGTGCGGTACGAGCCGGCGGCCCGCGTCGCCCACCGCCACCGCACGACGCTCGCCCCACTGCTGGCCCGGCGCGCCTATTACGGCCGCGGCGCGGCGCTGCTCGAGGACCGACACGGCCCCGCGGTGGCACCCGCGGTGGCCTCGTCGTGGTCGCTCACCCTGGCTCTCGGGGTGTGGAGCGCGACGCCGGCGGGACTGGTGCTCGCGGCCGGCGCGGCGGGCCGGGCCTGGTGGCGCACACGCGGCCTCACCGGTGACGGTCGCGCCGCCGCCCGGCTCATCGCGCGCGGGTCAGCCGCCTCGGTCCGGCAGTTGCCCGAGGCTCTTCTACGCCCGTACTGGCCGGTCACGGCCGCGGTGCTCCTCGCCGCAGCCCCGTCCGGCTCCCGCGTAGCGAAGGGCCTGCGTCGCCGGCTGCTGGCGGCCGCGGTGGTGGACGGACTGTGGCACTGGTGGTCGGCGCGCGAGCCGGGGTCGCTGCCGGTCGACGAGCCCCTCGGCCACGTGGTGCTGCGCCGCCTCGACGACATCGCCTACGGGGTCGGCGTGTGGCGTTCGGCGTGGGACGCCCGCTCGCTCGGCGCCCTCCGTCCGGAGTTCAGGCGGTGAGAGCCGACGTCGTGGTGGTGGGGGCCGGCCCGGCCGGGTGCGTGATGGCACGCCGGCTGGTCGAGGCCGGTGCGGACGTGGTCCTGCTCGAGGCCGGCGACCACGTCGCCTCGCCGCGCGCGGGGCTGCTCGACGTGGGGCCGGACTCGCCCGTGGTCACCCGGCATCGCGCCCGGCTCGGGGACACGGTTCTCGACCTCCCGCGTGGCCGAACCCTCGGCGGGTCCGGCGCCGTGAACGGCGGATACTGTGTCGCGGCGCGCCCGTCCGACCTCGTGGCGTGGGGGCCGGACTGGCCGCGACGGTATGCGGTCGGACTGGCGCGCGCTGCCGAGCGACTCCGCCCGACGCTGGCGCCGATGGACCCGGTCGCCGCCCGGGTCGCCGCCGCGTTCCCGGGGCGGGTGTCGGCCGTCGCCCAGGCGCGTCGGGGTGAACGGCGCGTGACGGCGTTCGACGCCTGGGATCCGCCCGGCGCGGGGGTGAGCGTGCGGGCCGGGGCGCGCGTGGCGCGGCTGAGCTGGGCCGGCGGCGCGGTGGGCGGGAGGTGCGACGGCGTCGTCCTCGCCGCTGCGAGCGGCAGCGCCGGGGGAGGCGACGACGACAACGCCGCCGGCGAGGTGGTCACCACCGACCTGGTGATCCTGTGCGCCGGGACGATCGGTTCAGCCGCCCTCCTCCGGAACTCGGGGCTGGGGGAGTCGACGGGGCACCCGGTGGGAGAGCGCGTCCAGGAGCATCCGGAGGTCCTGCTGGATCTGCCGGCCGGGATCGCGGCGGGCCGGTTCTCTTCTCACGGGGTCACCGCCTACAGAAGCGTTGCACCCGGCGACGCCGCCCTCGTGCCACTGCTCTCCCACGTCATCCGCCTCGGACTCGAGGGGACTCCCGGGCCGACCGGGTCCGCCGCGCCCGAGATCGAGGTGCGGCCGTACGCCGTCCCGCTGCACGATGTCATCCCGGGAGTCGATCCGATGCCCCTGCGCGTGGGGGTCGCTCTCATGAACCCCCTCGGATACGGCCGGATCGATGCGGACGGCACGGTGTGGCTACCGGATGATCCGCGGGACATCGCTGCGCTGTCCGCCGCGGCCGCGATCGTCTCGGACCGGCTCGGGCTGGGGGAGGCGGAGCAGGTGCCGTCGACGTCCCAGCACCTCTCCGGGTCGGCCCGGATCGGTGAGGTCGTCGATCACACCGGTCGCGTTCTGGGCGTCGACGGGCTCTACGTCGCCGACGCGTCGGTGCTGCCGACCCTCCCGCGATGCGGGCCGTACTACACGGTCCTGGCGGTTGCCGAGGTCCTCGCCGCCGGGCTGACAGCCGAGCGGCCGTGGTAGAACTCTTCAGTGGAACACGTTCCATCGACGGGGTGGGCAGCGGACCGGGAGGCGTGCGCATGACAGGTACCGACACGGCGGTCGAACCACGGCGATTCACCGTCGCGCGAGACGCCGGGGTGACGCTGGTCGGCGAGGTCTGGGAGCCGGCCGGGCCCGACGGCGCCGCGGTCGACGACATCCTCATGCTCCACGGCGGCGCGCAGACCCGCCACGCCTGGTCCCGGGCGGCCCGGCGGCTGGTCGGGGAGGGATACCGGGTCACCGCGATGGACGCGCGCGGTCACGGCGACAGTGACTGGGACCCCGAGGGCGACTACGACATCCACCGCATGGCCGAGGACCTCGAGGCGATCATCGCCGATCGGTTCGTCGCACGGCGACCGGTCATCGTCGGGGCCTCGCTCGGTGGGATGACGGCCATGCTGTCGCTCGGTTCCGGCGCCGACGTCGCGAGGGCCCTGGTGCTCGTCGACGTCACCCCGAGGATCGAGGCGGCCGGCGTCCAGCGGATCGGGGAGTTCATGCGCTCCGGCTTCGACGGCTTCGCCAGCCTCGACGAGGCGGCCGATGCGATCGCCGCGTACCAACCGCACCGCAAGCGCCCGTCCAACACCGACGGCCTGCGCAAGAACCTCCGGCTCCGCGAGGACGGGCGGTGGCACTGGCACTGGGACCCGCGGTTTGCCGGCAACGCCTCCGCGGACAACGCCGAGATCGGCAACGCCTTCTTCGAGACCCTCGTGCCGAAGATCCAGCAGCCGACCCTTCTCATCCGCGGCTCCGCCTCCGACATCGTCAGCGACGACACGGTCCGGCACCTGCTCGAGTTGCTCCCGCACGCCTACACGATGGAGGTCCCCGAGGCGGGCCACATGGTGGCCGGAGACGACAACGCGGTGTTCCTCGACCAGCTCGAGTGGTTCCTCACCGAGATCGTGGGTACGCCCGGGGAATAACCCCGAACGGGCGGTGTTGGGACTGTCAGCGCCGGAAGGTCGTCGCGGACGCGGCCTGTCCGTAGGCTGGCGGCCACGGCATGACGGGACGAGAGTCGCCCCGTCCCGCAAGGAGGCATTCCCATGACCACCGTCGACATCACGACCGCCGAGTTCGAGCAGACCGTCACCGAGAACGACATCGTCCTGGTGGACTTCTGGGCAGAGTGGTGCGGCCCGTGCAAGGCGTTCGGGCCGGTGTACGAGAAGGTGTCGGGCAAGAACCCCGAGATCACCTTCGCCAAGGTCGACACCGACGCCGAGCAGCAGCTCGGCGCGATGCTGCAGATCCAGTCGATCCCCACGCTCATGGCGTTCCGTGAGGGCATCGCCGTGTTCCGCCACTCCGGCGCCATCCCGGAGCAGGCGCTCGACGATCTCGTCGCCCAGATCAAGGGTCTGGATATGGACGAGGTCCGCACGGCCGTCGAAGAGGCCCAGGCCCAGCAGGGCGACGCGCAGCCCTGATCCGGCCGCCGACCACTCGCGAGGGGCTCGCCGAGGTCTGACCGCGGCGGTCCTCCCGAGCGCTGGAACGTGTTCTAGGAAGCATGACACCCCGTGCCGATTAGGGGTTATCGTGACGAGAACACGTTTCAGTGCCGGGGGGATATCCGGCAGGTCCGAAAGGGAGCCGCATGAAGACCAAGGCTGTCATCGCCCGCGAGCTGGGCAAGCCGTTCGAGATCGTCGAGGCCGAACTCGACGGCCCCCACTACGGCGAGGTGCTCGTCAAGTGGAAGGTCGCCGGCCTGTGCCACTCCGACCTGCACATGCGTACCGGTGACCTGCCCGGCCGGCTCCCGATCGTCGTGGGCCATGAGGGCGCCGGCGTGGTCGAGGCCGTGGGCGAGGGTGTCACCCACGTCCAGCCCGGCGACCATGTCGTGGGGTCTTTCATCCCCGCCTGTGGCAAGTGCCCCGCCTGCGCGCGCGGCATGTCCAACCTGTGCGACGGCGGCCTCAACGGCACCTTCGGCGTGATGGCCGACGGTCGCTACCCGTTCGCACTCGACAACGGTGAGACCGCCGGTGCCATGTGTACCCTCGGCACGTTCTCGCAGTACACCGTGGCCAACATGAACTCGGTGGTCAAGATCCAGGACTGGATCCCCTTCGAGGTGGCCGCCCTGGTCGGCTGCGGCGTCACCACGGGCTGGGGTTCGTCCGTCTACTCGGCCGAGGTCAAGGCCGGCGACACGGTCGTCGTGTTCGGGATCGGCGGCATCGGTATCAATGCCGTGCAGGGCGCCAAGCACGCCGGAGCGCGCTTCATCATCGCCATCGACACCGACGAGTCGAAGCGGGCCAAGGCGATGGAGTTCGGGGCCACTCACTTCTACACCGACGCGGACGAGGCCAAGGCCGAGCTTCCCGGCCTGACGTGGGGCCTCATGGCGGAGAAGGCCATCATCACGATCGGCGTCGCCGATGCCAAGGTCACCTCCGACGCCGTCGACATGGTGGGCAAGCGTGGCGTCGTGGTCCTCACGTCGATGGGCGGACTCGACAACCAGTCCATCAACCTGACCGGCCTGTTCGTCTCCCAGTACGAGAAGGTCATCAAGGGCTCGCTGTTCGGCTCCGCCAACGCGTTCTACGACATCCCCAACCTCCTGAGGCTCTGGGACGAGAAGCAGATCAAGCTGGACGAGCTCGTCACCCACCGCTTCACCCTCGACCAGGTCAACGAGGGCTACGAGATGATGGAGGCCGGCGGCGACGGGATGGTCCGCGGCATCATCGTCCACGACGACTGACCTGGCGAGCGGCCCGTCCGGGCCGGGCGATACCTCTCGCGCTGGTCGCGCAGATATACCCCCGTGGGTACACTGGTCCTGCCGGTGGGCCCACGGGGGTCTCGCGTCTCCGCCGGCTCCGACCCGAGACCGGCGGCGATCCCGTGCCGCCCGGAATTTCTGAAGAGGTGCATTGATGGCGACGCTCGATCCCCGACAGCAGGTACTCAACAGACTGCGGCGTGCACGCGGCCAGCTCAACGCCGTGATCGACATGGTGGAACAGGAGAAGTCCTGCAAGGACATCGTCACCCAGCTCGCCGCGGTGTCCAAGGCGCTCGACCGTGCTGGATTCAAGATCATCAGCGAGAACATCCAGGAGTGCGTCATCCGTGAGGGCGAGCCGGACGAGAACGGCGTCACCCTCGACGAGCTGGAGAAACTCTTCCTCTCCCTCGCCTGACGGTCCGGCCGACCGGCTGACCTGTGTCCGCGCGCGCGGTATCGGATCGCACCACTATTGTCGGGGCATGACCTCACGCGCGCACGACGACTCCTTTCATGATCCGCGGACGGTGGCGCAGCGCCGCCTCGAGGCGATGGTGGGACGCGGGGAACTCTCGCTCTCGGAATTCTCGGACCGCGCGGCCAAGATCTGGGCCGCGACCTGTCCCGCGGAACTCGACGTCGCGCTCAGCGGCCTGCCCGCCGAGCCGGGTTACCCCGACGGCCTGCAGCCTCCGGCGCGCACCGCGTCCGCACAGCCCCCGGCGACGCGGCCGGGTTCGGCGATCACCGTCGACGAGAGCAAGAAGAAGACCTCGGTGTTCGACACCCTCAAGCGTGAGGGGCGGTGGCTCCTGCCTGACGACTACCGGCTCACCTCATGGATGGGGGAGATCTACCTCGACGCCCGCGAGGCGGTCGTGGATCGGCCGCGCACCCACGTCCAACTGGATCTGTGGGGTGCCAACGCGAAGATCCTGCTCCCGCCGGGGGTGTCGGTCTCGATCACCGGTAACCGCACCTGGTCGGAGCTCAAGATCGACGACGGCAAATACGAGATCCACGGCGGGCCGCATCTCGATTTCGAGATCAACGGCTTCATGGCAGGGGTGAAGATCAAGATCCTCGCCGCGGGCGAGAAGATCCCCAAGGCGTGGAAGTGGTTCTAGCGCACGGCCGGGTCAGGACCGCCGGCGGCGCCACACCGTATGGCGATGCCGGATCGGGTTCTCGGCGTTGTCGTCGTCGTACCCGTCGACGCGGTTACGCGGATCGGTGATCCACTCGCCCACCTCGACCTGCTCCCACGCGCTGTGGCCCTGCGCGCCGGCCAGGTCGGGCGCGAGCACGGAGCCGGGGGCGTCGGCATCGATCTCGGTGACCAGGCACTCGTCGGCCGAACCGAGCGCGGCGGCGTAGACCTGGCCGCCGCCCATCACGGCGGCGTCGGGACCGGCCATCTCCAGCGCCTCGGACACAGACCCCGCCCGCTCGGCCCCCTCGGCCGACCACGCGCGGTCCCGCGTGCACACGATGTTCCGGCGGCCGGGCAGTGGACGGAAGCGTTCCGGCAGCGAATCCCACGTGGCGCGACCCATCACCACCGGCCGACCGAGCGTGGCCTGCTTGAAGAAGGCCAGGTCCTCGGGGATGTGCCACGGCATATCGCGGCCGTCGCCGATCACCCCGCCGCGGGCCTGCGCCCACACCATCCGCACCGTCATGTCGCGTCGCTCCCCGCTGCGGCCGCGGTCAGACCGCGACCGGGGCCTTGATGCCCGGATGGTGCTCGTAGCCCACCACTTCGAAGTCCTCGAAGCGGTAGTCGAAGATCGAGTCCGCCTTGCGCAGGACGAGCTGCGGGTAGGGCAGCGGGTCGCGCGAGAGCTGCGTGCGGACCTGCTCGACGTGATTGTCATAGATGTGACAGTCGCCGCCGGTCCAGATGAACTCGCCGACCTCGAGACCCACCTGCTGCGCGACCATGTGGGTCAGCAGTGAGTAGGACGCGATGTTGAACGGCACGCCGAGGAACAGGTCGGCGCTGCGCTGGTAGAGCTGGCAGCTCAACCTGCCGTCGGCCACATAGAACTGGAACAGCAGGTGGCACGGCGGCAACGCCATGTTCTCGAGCTCGCTGACGTTCCACGCCGACACGATGTTGCGCCGCGAGTCCGGGTCCGTGCGCAGGAGGTCGACGGCCGAGGCGATCTGGTCGATGTGTTTCCCGTCCGGGGTGGGCCAGGAGCGCCACTGCACGCCGTAGACCGGGCCGAGATCGCCCTCGGCGTCCGCCCACTCGTCCCAGATGCTCACGCCGTTGTCCCGCAGAAAGCCGACGTTGGAGTCACCACGCAGGAACCACAGGAGTTCATACGCGACCGACTTGAAGTGGACGCGCTTGGTGGTGATGAGGGGGAAGCCCTGCGTGAGGTCGTAGCGCAGCTGGTGCCCGAACAGGCTGCGGGTACCCGTGCCCGTGCGGTCGGACTTGGGGGTTCCCTGTTCCAGGACCAGGCGCAGCAGATCCTCGTACGGGGTGGGGACGATCATGAGGGGCAGTCTACTGATCCGGCCACGACCTGCACTGTCGCGACCTGCTCGGGGCGGCGGTTCAGGGCTGCATCGAGGCGGCGGCCGCGAGAACCTGCTCGGTCATGTCCGGGCGGCACACGAGGATGTCGGGCGAGTAGGTGTCGGGTTTGTTGAACCGGATCGGGGTGCCGTCGAGGCGGGATGCGTGCAGCCCCGAGGCGAGGGCGACGGCGACCGGCGCCGCCTGATCCCACTCGTTCTGACCCCCGGCATGCAGGTAGACGTCCGCGTCGCCCAGGAGGACGGACAACATCTTAGCGCCGGCCGACCCCATCGGCCGCACCGTCAGACCCAGGGAGTCGGCGACCGCGGTGACACCCGCCGGCGGGTTGTTCCGGCTGATCACCATGGTTCCGGACCGGGGGCCCTCGACGTGGTCGACCACGTCGGAGCGGAACACACGGCGGCCGTCGGGCAGGCCCACGGAACCGAGGGTCGGTCGGCCGTCCACGACCAGCGCGACGTGCACCGACCAGTCGGCGCGGCCGGTGGAGAACTCCTTGGTCCCGTCGACCACGTCGATGATCCACACGCGGGACTTGTCGAGGCGGGACCGATCATCGGATACGCCCTCGGAGAGCGTGCCGTCGTCCGGTCGGTGAACGGACAGCACCTCGTCGGTCCAGCACTGGGCGACCTCGTTGGCGACCCGCGCGAGCGACCGACCGTGCAACAGGCCGCCGGCGCGGGTTCCCCGGACGATGTCCCCGATACCGGTGGCGAGGTAGTAGGCGAGGTCGTTGTCGTCCAGATCGCGCATGCCCACACTCTACGGAGCCGGGCGGCCGACAGGTCCGTGTCGTAGTCGTACGCCATCATGAGTTCATGTCCGACGTACTGGACCGGTTCCACCCGGCCACCGCCTCGTGGTTCCGGGGCGTGTTCGGCGCGCCCACCCCCGCGCAGGAGGGGGCGTGGTCCGCGCTCGGCGGTGGTTCGCACACGCTCGTCGTCGCGCCCACCGGTTCCGGGAAGACCCTCTCGGCGTTCCTCGCCGCGCTGGACCGGTTGTTGCTCGGTGCGGGCGCGGCGGGGGACGAGCGCCCGCCCGGCACGCGCGTCCTGTACATCTCGCCGCTGAAGGCCCTCGCGGTGGACGTGGAGCGCAACCTCCGCGCCCCGCTCGCGGGGATCGCCCGCGAGGCCGCCGCACAGGGCGTCGAGACCGCCGGGATCACCGTCGGGATCCGGACCGGGGACACCCCGCCCGAGGAGCGTCGCCGCCAGCGCACCCGGCCGCCGCACGTGCTGGTCACCACGCCGGAATCACTGTTCCTGCTGCTCACCTCGGCCGCCCGCGAGACCCTGACAGGGGTCGACACGGTGATCATCGACGAGATCCACGCGGTGGCCGGGACCAAGCGCGGCGCCCATCTCGCGCTGAGCCTGGAGCGGCTCGACGAGCTGCTGGAGACGCCCGCGCAGCGGGTGGGGCTGTCCGCCACGGTGCGCCCACACGAGGAGGTCGCGCGCTTCCTCGCCGGAGAGCGGCCGGTGACCGTTGTCGCGCCGAGGTCGGACAAGCGCTTCGAGCTCACCGTGCGAGTGCCGGTCGAGGACATGACGGACCTGTCCGCGGCCGCGCCGGAGGTCGCCGCCCCACCCGGCACCGCGGGTCAGGGGTCGATCTGGCCGCATGTCGAGCGGCAGGTGGTGGATCTGGTCACCGCGCACCGTTCGACGATCGTGTTCGTCAACTCCCGGCGCCTGGCGGAGCGGCTCACGGCGCGGCTCAACGAGATCCACGCCGAGGACACGGACCCGGGGTCGCTGCCGGAACCGCCCGCGCGGCCGCCGGCGCAGATCATGGTGCCGTCCGAGGTCACGCGCGGTGCGCCGCCGGAACTGGCCATGGCGCACCACGGGTCGGTGTCCAAGGAGCGCCGCGCGATGATCGAGGACGCCCTCAAGTCGGGACGGCTCCGCGCGGTGGTGGCCACGTCCTCGCTGGAACTGGGTATCGACATGGGCGCGGTGGACCTGGTGGTGCAGGTCGAGTCGCCGCCGTCGGTGGCGTCGGGGCTGCAGCGCATCGGGCGCGCGGGCCACCAGGTGGGTGAGGTCTCCCGCGCCGCCGTGTTCCCCAAGCACCGCGCGGACCTGGTCCACAGCGCGGTGACGGTCGAGCGGATGCTGGCCGGCGCCATCGAGGAACTGTCGGTCATCGCCAATCCGCTGGACGTGCTGGCGCAGCAGACCGTGGCCGCGTGCGCCCTCGAGTCGATAGACGTCGAGGAGTGGTTCTCCGCCGTGCGCCGGACCGCACCGTTCGCGGGCCTGCCGCGGTCGGCGTTCGAGGCGACCCTGGACATGCTGGCCGGCAAGTACCCGTCCGCGGACTTCGCCGAGCTGCGGCCGCGGTTGGTCTGGGACCGCGACGCGGGGACGCTCACCGGGCGGCCCGGCGCCCAGCGCCTGGCGGTCACCTCCGGCGGGACCATCCCGGATCGCGGTCTGTTCGGCGTGTTCATGGTGGGGGAGAAGGCCGCCCGCGTCGGCGAGCTCGACGAGGAGATGGTCTACGAGTCGCGGGTGGGAGATGTGTTCGCGCTCGGCGCCTCCAGCTGGCGGGTCGAGGAGATCACCCACGACCGCGTGCTGGTCTCGCCGGCGCCGGGCGGGACCGGCCGGCTGCCGTTCTGGCTCGGGGACGACCAGGGGCGCCCCGCCGAGCTCGGGCGCGCGTTGGGTGGGTTCCTGCGGGAGGTCGCCGGTGGTGACGACTCCGCGGTCACCGATCGACTGTCCGCCGCGGGGCTGGACGTCAACGCCGCCACCAACCTGCGCCGCTACCTCGCCGAGCAGCGGGAGTCCACCGGGCACGTCCCGAGTGACACGACCCTGGTGGTCGAGCGCTTCCGCGACGAGGTGGGGGACTGGCGCGTGGTGCTGCACTCGCCGTTCGGCGCTCGGGTGCACTGGCCGTGGGCGGAGGCGGTACGCGCGCGCCTGTCCGCTGCGCACGGGTTCGACGCCGTACCGGTGGTGTCCGACGACGGCATCATCCTGCGGGTCCCGGACATGGGTGACGACGACGAGGTGGGCGCCCGCCCCGGAGCGGAGACGTTCGCGATTGACGCCGAGGAGGCGGTCGATCTCGTGACGCGGCATGTCGGGGGATCGGCGCTGTTCGCCTCGCGGTTCCGCGAATGCTCGGCCCGCGCGCTGCTGTTCCCGAGGCTGGACCCGGGGCGGCGGGCGCCGCTGTGGCAGCAGCGTCAGAAGTCGGCGCAGCTGCTCGACGTGGCCCGCCGGTTCCCGGATTTCCCGATGATCCTCGAGGCGGTCCGAGAGTGCCTGCAGGACGTCTACGATGTGCCGGCGCTGGAGCAGCTGCTCGGTGAGATCGCGTCTCGGACCGTCCGGATCGTCGAGGTGGACACCCCGTCGGCGTCGCCGTTCGCGCAGTCCCTTCTCTTCGACTACGTCGGGGCGTTCGTCTACGAGGGTGACTCGCCGCTGGCCGAGAAGCGGGCCGCTGCGCTGAGTATCGATCCCACACTGCTCGGCCAGCTGCTCGGTCGCGTCGAGTTGCGGGAACTGCTCGACGAGGAGGTCCTGGACGCGGTCGAACGCAGATTGCAGCATCTCGAGCCCGAGCGGGCCGCGCGGGACGCCGAGGCGGTGGCGGATCTGCTGAGGTTGCTCGGCCCTCTCACCGTCGACGAGATCGCCGCGCGGTCGACGGACGCGGGCGCCGTGCCCGGCTGGATCGACACGCTGGCCTCCGCCGGGCGCGCTGTGACCGTCGAGCATGCGGGGCGCACGTGGTGGGCGGGGGTGGAGGACGTGGCCCGCCTCCGCGACGGCCTCGGTGTACCCCCGCCGCCCGGGGTCCTCTCGGCATTCCTCGGTGACGTCGAGGATCCGCTCGGCGAACTCGTGCGCCGCTATGCGCGCACCCACGGCCCGTTCACGGCCGATGCGGTGGCCGGGCGTTTCGGCCTGGGCGTGGCCGTGGCCCGCGGGGTGCTCGATCGCCTGACGGCCTCCGGCGATCTGCTCGCCGGCGAGTTCCGGCCGGGTGCATCGGGGCCCGAGTGGTGTGACACCGAGGTACTCCGCCACGTTCGCCGCCGCTCCCTGGCAGCGCTGCGGAGTCAGATCGAGCCGGTCTCCCACTCGACGCTGGGCCGGTTCCTGCCCGGCTGGCAGGGGATGGGCGCGGGCGGAGTCGACGCAGGTGCGGACGTCGACTCGGGCAGCGAGTCGGGGGTCGACGGCGTACTCGCGGTGATCGAACAGCTCGAGGGCGTGGCCGTTCCCGCATCAGCGCTGGAGCCGTTGATCCTGGCCCGCCGGGTGCGCGACTATTCTCCGGCGATGCTCGACCAGCTCCTGGCCGGAGGCGAGATCATCTGGTGCGGGCGCGGTCGGGCGGGCACCCGCGACGGCTGGGTCTCACTGCATCCGACGGACACCGCCGGCGTCACTCTGCCCCTGGACCGGCCGCAGCCGGAAGGGGCGGTACACCTGGCGGTCGTCGATGCACTGCAGGGCGGGGCGCTCTTCTTCCGGGATGTCGTCGCCGCGGTCAAGAACCCGGCGGCACCGCCCGCCGGAGCTCCGAACGAGGAGAGCGGGGCGGCGGTGACCGAGGGGCCGGCGATCGATGGCGCGGCGACAGACGTCGCCGTGACCGAGGGTGCCGTCCGCGATGCGCTGTGGGACCTGGTGTGGGACGGCGTGGTCACCAACGACACCCTCGCGCCGCTGCGTGCGGTGCTGGCCGGCGGTGGACCGTCGGGGACGGGCACCGCGCACCGTGCGTCACGATCGGCGGCCCGGCCACGTCGGGCGCGGCTGGGCCGGACCTCGATGGCACAGCTGTCCGGAGGGATGTCCGCGGGCATGCGCACCCCGCCCGCGCTGGCCGGGCGATGGTCACTCGTCCCCGAGCCGGTCACCGACGCCACCCTGCGGGCCCACGCGTGGGCCGAGACACTTCTGGCACGGCACGGCGTGGTGACCCGTGGCGCGGTCGAAGCGGAGGAGATCCCGGGCGGGTTCGCGGCCGTCTACAAGGTGCTCGCGCAGATGGAGGACGCCGGCCGGTGTCGGCGCGGGTACTTCGTCGAGGGGCTCGGCGCCGCCCAGTTCGCCGCCGGCAACACCGTCGACCGACTGCGCACACTCGACGACACCGCCGATGACACCACCTGGCCCTCGGGAACCGACGCCCCGGCCGTCCGGGTGCTGGCCGCGACGGACCCCGCGAATCCCTACGGGGCCGCGCTGCCGTGGCCTGCCGTTGTGAGCGCGACCGCCGGGGCCGACCCCGGGACCGCCACCGCCGCCCGTCACAGGCCGGGCCGGAAGGCGGGTGCGCTCGTGGTGCTGGTCGACGGACTGTGCGTGTTGTTCGTCGAGCGCGGCGGTCGAACGGTACTCGTGTTCGACGACCGCGACGACGCGGTCCCCCTCGCGGCTACAGCGCTGGCCGCCTCGGTCGGTTCGGGGGCCGTGGGCCAGCTGACCATCACGACCCTCGGCGGTGACACGGTGCACGTCTCGCCCTATGCGGCGGCCTTCCAGTCGGCCGGATTCGGCATCACCCCCAAGGGGCTGCGCATCCGGCGGTGACCTCCGCCATGGCGGGCCGCCCGCCACATGCGTTAGAGTATGCGCATTGATGCATATGTCCCACGGTTTCCAGGACTGAGGAGGTGGCCGACATGGGCGCAGGACATGCACACGGAACCGGACATGCCGGGGCCCGCCACCGGGCGCGTTTGGGACTGGCGTTCCTCCTGACCGCCACGTTCTTCGTGGTCGAGTTGGTCGCGGGTCTGGTTTCCGGGTCGTTGGCCCTGCTCTCCGACGCCGGACACATGGGTGCCGACGTGGTGGCGTTGGGTGCCGCACTCGTGGCCACGGTCATCGCGGCGCGCCCCGACTCGACGGGTCGGCGCACCTTCGGCCATTACCGTGTCGAGATCTTCGCGTCCGGGCTGGCGGTGCTCATCATGCTGGGGATGGGCGTGTACGTGCTGGTCGAGGCCGTCGGAAGGATCGGCTCGGAAGCCACCGTCGCGACGGGCACCATGCTGCTCGTCGGCGTGCTGGGGCTGGTCGTCAATCTCATCTCGCTCTTCCTCCTGCGCAGCGGCCAGTCCGAGAGCCTGGCCGTGCGCGGCGCCTACCTCGAGGTGCTGGCGGATGCGGCGGGGTCCGTCGGGGTGATCGCCGCGGCGATCCTCATCCGGATCACCGGGTCGCCGGTCTGGGATCTGGTCGTGGCGGTCGCGATCGCCGTGTTCATCGTCGTCCGGGCGGTGGCACTCGGTCGGCAGGTCCTGGCGGTGCTGGCGCAACACGCCCCGGACGGCGTGAACCCCGCGGCGGTGGATGCCGACCTCCGTCACCTCGACGGCGTCGTCGAGGTCCACGACCTCCACCTGTGGACCCTGACCTCCGGCATGGACGTCGCCACCGTGCACCTCGTCGCGGACGTGGGCGCTGACCATGCCGGGGTGCTCGAGTCGGCTCAGGAGATTCTTCGTGACAGGCACGGTCTCGCGCATGTGACGGTTCAGGTCGAGGCCCGGGGCGCCGTGGCCTGCGGTCGGCCGGGTTGGTGAGCGGTGCCTGAAGGCGACACCGTCCACCGGGCGGCCGCACGGGCCCACCGGGTGCTGGCCGGCCACACCCTGGATCGGGCCGAGCTCCGGGTGCCGCGATTCGCGGCGATGGATCTGGCCGGCCGCACCGTGCAGGGGGTCCGGTCCCGGGGTAAGCACCTCTTCGTCGTCGTCGGCCCCGACCGGTCTGGCCGTGACCCCGTGACCCTCCACATCCACCTCAAGATGGAAGGGCGCGTGCTCGTGCTCCGCGCAGGCGAGCGGTGGCGGTTCCCCGCACACACCGCCCGGCTCGTCCTGCGCGCCGGGGACGTGGAGGTGGTCGGCACCGAGCTCGGGTTGCTCCGCGCGTTGACCCCCGGCGAGGCGGGCGACGCCGTCGCGCACCTCGGCCCCGATCTCCTGGGCGACGACTGGGATCCGCGCGCGAGCACCGCCGAGGTCGTGCGGCGGCTGGAGGAGCGGCCCACGCGGACCGTCGGCGAGGCGATACTCGACCAGCACAATCTCGCCGGCATCGGCACGATCTATCGCGCCGAGTTGTGCTTCCTCCGCGGCATCGATCCACGCGACCCCGTCGGGGCGGTGCCGGATCTGCCCGCCGTCGTCACCCTCGCGCGGCGGATGCTCGTCGCCAACGCCGATCGCGTGGTCCGAGTCACCACCGGCGACACCAGGCGCGGCCGCGAGCTGTGGGTGTACGGGCGCGACGGCCGGCCGTGCAGGCGGTGCGGGACGCTCGTGGAGACGTACCGACTGGGAGGTCGCGCGGATCCCGCCGAGCCCTCCGACTCGCTGGATCGCATCGCTTACAGCTGCCCGTCATGCCAGCCCCGCCGTGCCACACTGGGCGCGGACCCGACAGAGGAGAACACGTGACCGATCGCACCACCATCCTGATCACCGGAGCCAGTTCCGGACTCGGCGAGGGCATGGCCCGCCGGTGGGCCGCCCGGGGCAAGAACCTCGCTCTGTGCGCTCGTCGCCTGGACCGTCTGGAGGAGCTGCGTGCCGAGTTGGTCGCGGCGAACCCGGCGATCCGCGTAGCGGTGCGGGAGCTCGACGTGGTCGACGGCGACGCCGTCGAGCGCGTCTTCGGTGAGCTCGACGACGAGTTGGGTGGAATCGACCGGTTCGTCCTCAACGCCGGCCTGGGCAAAGGGGCGTCCATCGGGACAGGCAAGGCCCACGCGAACCGCGAAACCGCCATGGTCAACGCGGTCGGCACGCTCAACCAGGCCGAGGCGGCCACGGTGCTGTTACGGCAGCGCGGCGAGGGGCATCTGGTGTTCATCTCGTCGGTGAGCGCCCTCCGGGGGATGCCCAAGGCGCAGAACACCTACGGGGCGTCCAAGGCCTTCGTGTCGTCGCTCGCGCAGGGGCTGTACGCCGAGCTCGACAGCGCGGGAAGCCGCATCACGGTGTCCGACATCCTGCCCGGGTACATCCGTACCGACATCAATCGTTCGGTCAAGACCGCACTCATGACCGAGTTCGACGAGGGGGTGGATGCTCTGGTCAATACCATCGACGCCGAGCCGGTCCGCGCATTCGTGCCGGCCAAGCCGTGGAAGGCACTCGGCCCGCTCCTGACGGCACTTCCTGAGAAGATCAGCCGCCGCTTCGTCTGACCGGCCCGCGCCGCGCCGCCTGTCAGAACGGCGTACCCCGGCGCCGGGCGCCGCCGGGGAGGGCCGCCGGCCTCAGCGTCGCCCGCGCGCCTCGCGGTAGATCTCCACCAGGGAGTCCGTGGACGAGTCGAAGGCCGGGTCCGGGTGTGATTCGGCGGTCAACGAGGTCAGCAGCGTTCCGGCCTGCTCCTTGCCGAGCTCGACGCCCCACTGGTCGAACGCGTTGATGCCCAGGATCGCCGCCTGCGAGAACACCACGTGCTCGTACAGGGCGATGAGCTGACCCACGACGCCGGGGGACAGCGACGGCGCGAGGATCGTGGTACTCGGCCGGTTGCCGGGCATGACCTTGTGCGGTGCCAGAGCGGGATCGACGCCGTCGGCGAGAGCCTCTTCCTCGGTCTTACCGAAGGCCAGGACTCGCGCCTGCGCGAACATGTTGGCCATCAGCAGGTCATGCATCGAGACCGGTCCCGACCTGCCGGACGGATAGGCGTCCAGATCCTCGCCCGGAATCGCGACCCCGATGAAGTCCACGGGCACGAGCTGGGTCCCCTGGTGCAGCAGCTGGAAGAAGGCGTGCTGCCCGTTGGTGCCCGCCTCGCCCCAGTAGACCTCGCCGGTCGGGTACGACACGTCCGAGCCGTCGAGGCGGACAGACTTGCCCAGCGACTCCATGGTGAGCTGCTGGAGGTACGCCGGGAACCGCGCCAGGTCCTGCACGTAGGGGATGACGGCCTTGGACTGCGCGCCGAGGAAGCACGTGTACCAGATACCGAGCAGCGCCATGAGGACCGGCGCGTTGTGCTCGGGCGCCTCGGTGGCGAAGTGCAGGTCCATGGTGTGGAAACCCTCGAGGAGCTCGATGAACGCCGGCGCCCCCGCCGTGAGCATCACCGACAGCCCGATTGCCGACGACACCGAGTATCGTCCGCCGACCCAGTCCCAGAACTCGAACATGTGGCCCGCGTCGATCCCGAACGCCGCGACCTCGTCGGCGGCGGTCGAGACGGCGACGAAGTGCGAGGCGATCGCGTCCTCCGACCCCAGCGCCTCGACGAAGTGCCGCCGCGCGGCGTGCGCGTTGGCCATGGTCTCCTGGGTGGTGAAGGTCTTG
The DNA here is from genome assembly GCF_053645265.1 of Dietzia sp. NPDC055343. Taxonomy (NCBI): domain Bacteria; kingdom Bacillati; phylum Actinomycetota; class Actinomycetes; order Mycobacteriales; family Dietziaceae; genus Dietzia; species Dietzia sp. NPDC055343. The sequence goes on from NZ_JBSHMJ010000018.1 coordinate 44,643, forward strand.
GAGGCCACCACGACCATGGTGGTGGCGGGGTCCACTACGGCGAGGGTCGCCGACAGGTCGGCCGGGTCGACGTTCGAGACGTAGTGGGCGCGGATGCCGTCGGTCTGGAGGTGCCGCAGCGCCTTGTCGACCATCACCGGGCCCAGGTCGGACCCGCCGATGCCGATGTTGATGACCGTGTCGATGCGCTGGCCGGTGTGGCCGCGCCAGTCTCCGGAGCGCACGCGTCCGGCGAAGGCGGCCATGCGGTCGAGGACCGCGTGGACGTCCGAGACCACGTCCTGGCCGTCGACGACGAGGTCGGCCCCGGCCGGGAGCCGGAGCGCGGTATGCAGGACCGCCCTGTCCTCGGTCGTGTTGATGTGGTCACCCCGGAACATCGCGGCTCGTTGCGCCGGCAACCGTGCGATGTCGGCCAACTCCGTCAGGGCGGTGAGGATCTCGTCGGTGACCAGGTTCTTGGACAGGTCGATGTGCAGGTCACCGGCAGTGATCGACAGCCGACGGCCACGCTCCGGGTCCTCGGCGAACAGCTCCCGCAGTGACACCTCTCCGATGGGGGCGACGAGTTCCTCTACAGCTGTCCATTGATCGGTCGTGCTGATGTCCATCATACGTCTGAGGCTAGTCGGGAATGCCACCCTCGTACCGCTCGTTCCACAGACGTGCCCCCTATAGTTCATCCCGTCGTTTCCCCGTCCCCTCTCACGATCACCGGCCAGACCGAGAGACTCATCGAGTTGGGCGTCCCGACGCTGGCCGGGCTCTCCGACGATCAACTGCGGGCCCACGCTGCGGGACTGCTCGACTCCCGTGACCGGTCCGATCAGGACGTCCGGGCGGCGCGGACGGTGCTGGCCGTCCATCCGTCGCTCGTTCCGACCGCCCGGCTCGCCGAACTCATGCGCCGTGAGGGGAAGGCGGGCTTCGTCGTCGTCGACATGTCGGACCTGGCGGACTTTACCCCCACGGACGACATCACCCTGCCCGACGCCCCGCTCTACCTCGTCGACGACGTGACCCGCGGCGACGACATGCTCGGGTGGACCCCCGCCGACGCGCATCCCGAACTGACCGCGCGCGGCCGCACGCCGTTGACCATCTCCGAGGGCGTCAGCTGGCTGCTCCAGCAACCCGAGACACTCGAGCCCGGCGCGTGCTTCATGTGCATCGGCTCCCGCAAGCGCAAGGCCGCCGGAGGCCTCGACTCACGGACCCCCGCGCTGTGGATCAGCGGCGGGACCGGGCGCGACGGGCGGGAGAACAAGGGCGCGCCCAAAGTCGGCTGGTGCTGGGCGGGCAACCACCACACGTGGCTCGGGTTCGCCTCGACGTCCGGGCGGCGCGGTCCGGCCTGATCGCGGGCCGGGCCGTTCCGCGGGCCGGTGCCGGCTACTGGCCGAGCCGGCCGCGGCCCAGCCGCAGCAGCATCCCCGCGAGGGTCTGGCCCTCCTGGCCGAGAGCGGAGAAGCGCTGGTAGACCTTGAGTTCGCGCGTGTGGACGAGCTTGGTGCCGCCCGACTGCATCCGGGTGCGGCCGATGCGCCTGGAGATTTCACTGCGACGCTGGATCGAGTCGAGGATCAGGGCGTCCAGGCGATCGATCTCCAGGCGTAGCTCCTGGATCTCGGCCTCGGACAGGGGATCGTCGGTCCCGGCGGGGTCGGTGCTCATGGGAGGAATTATCCCACTGCGCCCCGGAACCGGTGCGCGGGCGTCTACTGTTCCCCCGTGGAAAATTTCAGTACGCTCCTCGCCGACATCGGATCGGTGATCTGGGGCCCCTTCGTCCTCATTCCGCTGTTGCTCGGCACGGGCCTGTTCCTCACGATCCGGTTGCGGATGCTGCAGTTCCGCGAGCTCGGACCCGCGCTTCGGCTGGGCCTGATCAAACGCAAGGACGACGGCGGCGCCGGCGACATCTCCCAGTACCAGGCGCTCACCACCGCGCTCGCCGCGACGGTGGGCGTGGGCAACATCGTGGGCGTGGCCACGGCCATCGCGCTCGGCGGGCCGGGCGCGCTGTTCTGGATGTGGGTGACCGCCCTGCTGGGCATGGCCTCCAAGTATTCCGAGGCGTTCCTCGGCGTGCGCTACCGCGTCACCGATGCGCGCGGCGAGCAGTCCGGCGGCCCGCAGTACTACCTGCACCGTGGATTCAAGGAAGTCTTCGGACGGACCGGCGGCCGGATCGGGCTCGTCATGTCGATCGTGTTCGCCGTGTTCGCGGTGCTGGCCAGTTTCGGCATCGGCAACATGACGCAGGGCAACGCCGTGGCCACCCAGATGGAGAACTCGTTCGGGGTCCCGCACGTGACTACCGGCATCATCCTGTTCGTCCTCACCGGTGCGGTTCTGCTCGGCGGAATCAAGTCGATCGGCCGGGTCACCGCCGGGTTCGTGCCGCTGATGATCGTGCTGTACATCGTCGGCGGCCTGATCGTGCTGGTCGTCAACGCCGAACAGATCCCCGGCGCCTTCGGGCAGATCTTCTCCGACGCCTTCACCGGTACCTCCGCCGTCGGCGGCTTCGCCGGCTCGGCGATCCTGTACGCCATCCAGATGGGTGTGGCCCGCGGCATCTTCTCCAACGAGTCCGGCATGGGCTCGGCGGCGATCGCGGCCGCCGCGGCCAAGACCTCCCACCCCACCAGGCAGGGACTGGTGTCGATGACGCAGACGTTCATCGACACGATCATCGTCGTCACCTTCACCGGCCTCGTGCTGGTCACCTCGGGAACGTGGCGTGAGGGCGGGGATCGCGCCGGCACCATGACCGCCGACGCCTTCGCCCTGGCGATGCCGGAGGGCGACAAGCTGGTGGCGGTGTCCATCGCGTTCTTCGCCTTCTCCACCATCCTCGGCTGGTCGTACTACGGCGAGCGGTGCATGGAACGGTTGGTCGGTGCGCGGGGCGTGGTCCCGTACCGCCTGGTATTCACCTGCGTGGTGTTCATCGGTGCGGTCACCGAGCTCGAGGTGGTGTGGAACTTCGCCGACGTGATGAACGGCCTCATGGCGATCCCGAACCTCATCGGACTGTTGGTGCTGTCGGGGCTCATCGTGCGGGAGACCCGCTACTACCTCGACAACGACCCGAAGCTCACCGCGACGGCGTCGCAGGTGGAGGAGTTCATGGGGGCCGGTCAGCGGTGATCGCCGGCTGAGCCGGGCCTGATCCGTCGGGCGGGCCGGGTGTCGGACCCGGTGGGTAGATTGGACCCACGATGACCGACACCGCACCTGCTCCCGCCCCGCACACCTCGACCCTCCTGGCCGGCCTCAATCCGCCACAGGCCGCCGCGGTGACCCACCGCGGCGGTCCGCTGCTGATCGTGGCCGGTGCCGGATCGGGCAAGACCAGTGTGCTCACCCGGCGCATCGCGTATCTCCTCGCGGAGGGCGGTGCGCACCCCGGCCAGATCCTCGCGATCACGTTCACCAACAAGGCCGCAGCCGAGATGCGGGAGCGGGTCTCCGCGCTGGTCGGTCCGCATGCGGAACGCATGTGGGTGGCGACGTTCCACTCGATCTGTGTGCGGATCCTGCGCGCCCAGTCGGCGCTGCTTGGTACGCGCAACTCCAACTTCACGATCTACGACTCGGATGATTCGCGCCGCCTGCTGGGGATGATCGCCAAGGAGCAGCAGCTCGAGGTCAAGAAGTTCACGCCGCGGATGTTGGCGTCGGTCATCTCGGGCCACAAGAACGAGCTGCGTGATCCGTCCGAGGCCATGGACCGGGCGCTCGAGGATTCGGACCGCACAGGCCAGACCGTCGCGGCGGTCTATACCGAGTACCAGGCGCGACTGCAGGCGGCCAACGCGTTCGATTTCGACGACCTGATCGGTGAGACCGTCGCCCTGCTCCGCGCGCACCCGGAGGTGGCCGCGTACTACCGGCGGCGGTTCCGGCACGTCATGGTGGACGAGTACCAGGACACCAACCACGCGCAGTACGTCCTGGTGCGCACCCTCGTGGGTGGAGTGGCGGGGGATGAGGCGGACGAGGTGGGTGTCCCCCCGGCGGAGCTCTGTGTCGTGGGTGATGCGGACCAGTCGATCTACGCGTTCCGCGGGGCGACCATCCGGAACATCGAGGACTTCGAGCACGACTATCCGGATGCGCGGTCGATCCTGCTGGAGCAGAACTACCGGTCCACACAGACCATCCTGTCGGCCGCCAACGCGGTGATCTCGCGAAACCCGGGCCGCCGCGAGAAGAACCTGTGGACCGATGAGGGCACGGGCGATCTGCTGGTGGGCTACGTCGCGGACAACGAGCACGACGAGGCCCGGTTCATCGCCGGGGAGATCGACCGGATGGTGGATTCGGGCGTCGCCTCGTACTCCGACATGGCCGTTTTCTACCGGACCAACAACTCCTCGCGCGTCATCGAGGACGTGTTCGTACGGCTGGGGCTGCCCTACAAGGTCGTGGGCGGCACCCGGTTCTACGAGCGCAAGGAGGTGCGCGACATCGTCGCCTACCTCAAGGTGATCTCGAACCCCGACGATGCGGTGGCGCTGCGGCGAATCCTCAACACCCCGCGCCGCGGGATCGGCGACCGTGCAGAGGCCTGTGTGGTGGTCCACGCCGAGCAGCGGGGGATCGGCTTCGGTGAGGCGCTCCGCGATGCGGCCGAGGGCAGGGTGTCGCTACTGCCCACGCGGTCGGTCAAGGCGATCGCCGGCTTCGTCGCGCTGATCGACGAGCTGCGTGGCCGACTGGATGGTGAGGCCCACGCAGGCGGAGAGGGCTCGGTCCCGGACGTGGGAGAGCTCGTCGAGACGGTCCTCGCGAAGACCGGCTACCGGTCGGAGCTGGAGGCCTCCAACGACCCGCAGGACGCCGCGCGTCTGGACAACCTCAACGAGCTGGTGGGCGTGGGCCGCGAGTTCTCGTCCGAGGCCGCGTTGCAGTTGTCGGCGCGGGAGCAGGGTTTCGGTCCCGACGCCGGCACGGATGTCGATGCCGAGTTGGACGAGGGGCTCGCCCCGCCCGGTTCGTTGGCGGCGTTCCTCGAGCGGGTGTCGTTGGTGGCCGATGCCGACGAGATCCCTGACGACGAGCAGGGCCAGGTCACGCTGATGACGCTCCATACGGCCAAGGGGCTCGAGTTCCCGGTGGTGTTCCTCATCGGCATGGAGGACGGGCTGTTCCCGCACATGCGCGCGCTCGGCGACCCGGCGGAGCTGTCGGAGGAGCGGCGGCTGGCCTACGTGGGGATCACCCGCGCACGCAAGAAGCTGTACCTGTCCCGCGCCATGATGCGCTCGTCGTGGGGGCAGCCCATGACCAATCCGGGGTCGCGCTTCCTCGAGGAGATCCCCTCCGAGGCGATCGAGTGGCAACGCGAGGAGCCCGCCGGCGGTAGCGGCTTCGGGGAAGACGACTCGCCGGCGTCGCGGCGTCGCTTCGGCAGCGGTGCTGGTTCCGGTGGCTACGGCTCGGGTGGCTACGGCTCGGGTAGCTACGGCTCCGGCGGGGGGCGGAGCGGCCGGTCCGCTGACCGGGCATCCGGTATTCCTCGGGCCCGCGCCTCGGCTCCTGCTCTCGAACTCGCGCCGGGTGACCGGGTGACGCACGACAAGTACGGGCTCGGCAAGGTCCTCTCGTGCGACGGGAGCGGCCCGCGGGCCACGGCGACGATCGACTTCGGGGCGTCCGGCAAGGTCCGGCTGATGCTCATCGGTGGCGTTCCGATGCAGAAGCTCTAAATAAACGCGGGGCCGACCAGGAAGGTCGGCCCCGCGCTGTGTGCGAGTTCGTGCGGGTGGCCTGCTCAGTTGCCGCCCAGTGAACCGAGCGACATCTCGGAGCTGCCGGCACCGGCGAGTTCGAGACCGTGCTGGGCGAGCCAGAGCACCGGATCGATCTTCTGGCCGTCGACCTCGACCTCGAAGTGCAGGTGCGAGCCGGTGGAGAATCCCAGGGAGCCCATGCCGGCGATCTTCTGGCCGGCAACGACGCGTTCACCCTTGCTGACGTCGAGGGTCTCCATGTGCCCGTAGGTGGTCATGACACCGTCGTCGGACATGATCCGGATCCAGTTGCCGAAGCCCTGCGCGGGGCCGGAGTCGATCACGGTGCCGTCGGTGGCGGCGACGATCGGGGTGCCGACCGCGTTGGCGATGTCGATACCCGAGTGGAAGCTGCCCCAGCGCATCGCGAACGGGGAGGTGAAGGAGCCGATCGCCGGGATGACTATCTTCGGGCGCCGGGCCTTTTCCTCTTCGATCTCGCGCTGGGCATTGTTCTCGGTGCCCGCGAAGAGCATGGCCGACTGGATGTTGTCGGTGCCGCCGGTGGACGCGGAGGCGGGGACGACCACGGGCGCGGGGGCCGACGGGGTCGGCGTTGCGGCGGAGGACGGAGCAGAGGAGCTCGACGTCGCAGGCGCCTGCTCTCCGTTGGCCAGGAGGGCGATGTCCCCGGCCTCGGTGGCGTGCGTGTTGGTGGTGGTCATCGCCGAGCCGGCGGAGGCGGCCGAGACCGCGGCACCTGCGGCGACGGCGAGGACGGCGGCCCGACCGCGCAGTGCGGTCGGGGGAGCGGGCACACGGTGGCGGCCGGGACGGTGGGCCCCTGCGGGTGAAATGACGACAGGAGTCGCTTGCTTTCCGTGTTGCGACTCGTTCACCGTTGTTGATTCCCTTCAGGCCGTGCCGTGACTGTTCTCGCGCCGTAACCGTTTCGTGATTAAGACGTCGTCCAAGGTAACGGATAGGCAACGGTGCCGCAAGGTGGTCCGGCACCCGGGGATGAGGGGTGGGTCACATAGGTGTGACTCACGGTGCCCTTGGGGTCCGGATGGGTCTATGGGCAAGGAGGGCCGGCGGTGGGTGCCGATGGCGCACCCGGTCCTGTGATCCACCGCACTCTGTCACCCCCGGGGTGCGACGGGCGACACACCAGGCGCTTAGGATGAGGGATGACTCGGCTTTAAAACAGCGCCGGGCGAATCTACACGTCAAGATGGTGAGCTGATGGATCTCTTTGAATACCAGGCAAAGGCTCTTTTCGCGAAGCATGACGTGCCCACCACCCCGGGGCGCGTCGCAGACACCGCGGAGGAGGCCGAGAAGGTTGCGGCCGAGATCGGCAAGCCTGTCGTCGTCAAGGCACAGGTAAAGGTCGGTGGCCGTGGCAAGGCCGGCGGCGTGAAGCTGGCAGAGGATGCCAAGGAGGCCCGCGCCCGGGCCGAGGACATCCTGGGCCTGGACATCAAGGGCCACATCGTCAAGAAGCTCCTCGTCGCCGAGGCCAGCGACATCGCGGAGGAGTACTACATCTCCTTCCTCGTCGATCGCGCCAACCGCAACTACCTGGCCATGTGCTCGGTCGAGGGCGGCGTCGAGATCGAGCAGGTCGCCGAGGAGTCCCCGGACCGTCTCGCGAAGATCAACATCGACCCCACGGTCGGCGTCGATGTGGCCAAGGCCCGCGAGATCGCCAAGGCCGGCCACCTCCCCGAGGAGGTGCTGGACGCCGCGGCGGTGACCATCGCCAAGCTGTACGAGGTCTTCGTCAAGGAAGACGCGTCGCTGGTCGAGGTCAACCCGCTTGTGCGCACGCCGGGCGACGAGATCCTCGCGCTCGACGGCAAGGTCACCCTGGACGCGAACGCCGAGTTCCGTCACAAGGAGAACTTCGCCGACTTCGCCGATGCGGGCACCACTGATCCGCTCGAGCAGAAGGCCGCCGAGAACGACCTCAACTACGTCAAGCTCGACGGTGAGGTCGGCATCATCGGTAACGGTGCCGGTCTGGTCATGTCGACCCTGGACGTCGTCGCCTACGCCGGTGAGAACCACGGGGGCGTCAAGCCCGCCAACTTCCTCGACATCGGTGGCGGCGCTTCGGCCGAGGTCATGGCCAACGGTCTCGACGTCATCCTCGGTGACGAGCAGGTCAAGAGCGTGTTCGTGAACGTCTTCGGCGGCATCACAGCCTGTGACGCGGTCGCGAACGGCATCGTCAAGGCCCTGGAGATCCTGGGCGACGACGCCAACAAGCCGCTCGTCGTGCGTCTCGACGGCAACAACGTCGAGGAGGGTCGCAAGATCCTCGCGGAGGCGAACCACCCGCTCGTGACCCTGGCCGACAACATGGACTCCGGCGCCGACAAGGCCGCCGAGCTCGCCTCCAAGTAGGAAGAGAAGGAACCAGAAGATATGTCGATCTTCCTCAACAAGGACAGCAAGGTCATCGTCCAGGGCATCACCGGCGGCGAGGGCTCCAAGCACACCGCCCGAATGCTCGCGGCCGGCACCCAGGTCGTCGGCGGCGTCAACGCCCGCAAGGCCGGCACCACCGTGTCCCACAAGGACGCCTCCGGTAACGACGTCGAGCTCCCGGTGTTCGGCACCGTCAAGGAGGCCATGGAGGCCACCGGTGCCGACGTCACGATCCTCTTCGTGCCGCCGCCGTTCACCAAGGACGCCATAATCGAGGCCGTGGACGCGGAGATCCCGCTCGCCGTGGTCATCACCGAGGGCGCCCCGGTTCTGGACACCGCAGAGGCACACAACTACAACGTGTCCAAGGGCTCCAAGACCCGGATCCTCGGCCCCAACTGCCCGGGCATCATCACGCCGGGCGAGTCGCTGGTCGGCATCACCCCGGCCAACATCACCGGTAAGGGTCCGGTCGGCCTCGTGTCGAAGTCGGGCACCCTGACCTACCAGATGATGTACGAGCTGTCCGACTACGGCTTCTCGACCGCCATCGGTATCGGCGGCGACCCGATCATCGGCACCACGCACATCGACTGCATCGAGGCCTTCGAGAACGACCCGGAGACCAAGGTCATCGTGATGATCGGCGAGATCGGTGGCGACGCCGAGGAGCGTGCCGCCGAGTACATCAAGGCCAACGTGACCAAGCCGGTCGTCGGCTACGTCGCCGGCTTCACGGCCCCCGAGGGCAAGACCATGGGCCACGCCGGCGCCATCGTCTCCGGCTCCTCGGGCACCGCGCAGGCCAAGAAGGAGGCCCTCGAGGCCGCGGGCGTGAAGGTCGGCAAGACGCCGTCCGAGACCGCTGCTCTCGCCAAGGAGCTCCTCGACTCGCTGTGATCGGATAGGTCACACGCGGTGGTGGATTACCTGCAGTTGTAGGGCGTTCCGCGCTCACCACGACCCCCGTCATCCGAGAGGATGGCGGGGGTCGCGGCGTGCCGGGGGCGTCCTGTCGCAGGCGGGTATCTACGGTTGACGGCGTGAGTCCTCAACGTGTCATCCGCCCCGCAGTGCGACGGTCCCCGGCAGGGGCCGGGTCGCTGCTGTGGACTGCTGCGGCCGCGGCACTGCCCGTGGTCGTCACCGTCCTCATCCTGGTGGTGCTCACGTTGGGGGTGCTGCTGTTCAGCGCCACGGGGTTCGATTCGCTGTTCGCGGTGGTCGCCGTGGAGTGGCTGGTGGTCAATCGGGTGCCGCTGACGATCGACGCCGTGGAGTTGGGTTTCCTGCCGCTGCTGCCGCCATTGATCTATGCGGTGGTGTTGGCGCGGCAGACGCGGGCGGTGTTGGCGGATGTCGAACAGCCGGGCGCACGGGAGGCCGGTGCGGCGGTCGTCGGTGCGACGGTGGCGGGCCTGCTTCTGACCGGACTGGCCTCGTTGCTGGTGGGGTCGGCGGCGTCCGACTTCGCTGTGCGGGAGTTGTCGCTGCCGCTGGCGCTGACGTGGACCGCGGTGGTGGGCATCCTCGGTTCCGGCCTCGGGGTGTGGCTGTTCTTCCGGCGTGATCTGCGTGAGGAACTGCCGCTGTGGGTGCGCGGGGGTGTCCACCTGGGAGCAGCGTTCGTGGCGGCGCTGTGGGCGATCTCGGCGTTCCTAGTGCTGGTCGGCATCCTCTTCGCGTGGGAGCCGGTTGAGGCGAGCATGGGGATCGGCAAGGGGCTGGCCGGTACGGCAGCGCTCACGGGGATCTCGGCCGCGTACCTGCCGAACGTCGTGATGGCCGGAGCCGCGCTGCTGGTCGGCGGTGAGGCGCATCTGGGGGAGGCCTCGTACAGCGTGTTCGCGGTGTCCCGGGGACCGATGCCGGAGGTGCCCTTGGCGGCGGCGCTGCCCACCACGAATCCGCACTGGATCGTGCAGGGGCTGCTGCTGGTGACGGTCCTCACGGCCGCGCTGCTGGCGCGGTCGGTGGCGCACTGGTTCCGGACGACGGCCGATGCGGTCAAGGCGACGTGGCTGGCGGCGGCGATCGCCGCGGTGGTGACCGCGCTGACTCCGGTCGTGGCGGGCGGGGAACTCGGCGTGTTGGGCTCGGTGGGCACGGGTTCCCTGATCGCGGCCGGCATGACGCTGCTGCTGTTCGGGATCATCGGGTCGACGACCATCGCGTTGTCTCTGGCCGGTCTGACCCGGCGCCGCGAGCGTGCGGAGAGCGAGTTGGCACGTCGGCGACGCCGGGTGGGCGCGGCGGGCGGCGTCACCACGGACGAGTTCGGTGACGATCTCGCTGATGATCTGGAAGGCGCAACCGCCGGCGGTCCTGTGGACGAGGACCCCGTAGCCGACGACGCGGCAGCCGACGACGAGGCGGCCGACGACGAGGCGGCCGACGATGAAGCGGCCGACCATGCCGTCGACGCCGACGCCGACGCCGACGCCGACGCCGACGCTGGCGCTGAGGACTATGCCTCGGGGGACGACGACGTCGCGCGCGACGATGTCCCGAACGACGACGATGGCCCAGGCGATGACGCCGCTATAAGTGACGACGACCCCGTGGGTGACGACGACCCCGTGGGCGACGACGACCCCGTGAGTGACGACGACGCCGTCTCCGACGGTGGCCTCACCGGCAACGACCCCGGTGACCCCGTGGACGCCCTGGACGCCGATGCGGACCCGTCGGACGAGGCGGGCAGGGAGGACGCGGGGACAGCGGGCAGCGCCGACACCGCCGACGAGCGGACTGTCGACGCCCCCGATGCAGGATCTGCCGATCTCCCTGACGATGGCCCTAGGGCGGGCGACTAGACTCCGACGGGTGGCCCGGGCGATCTCCCGGGCGGGGTGATCGACGGGCAGGAGCTGGAGAACGTGGACAGTGGCGAGTCCGTCCCACCTGGGGAGGTCGTGCTGTTGGCGTCCGGCGCGGGGACCCTCGCACAGAGCGTGATCGACTCCGCCGCGGACCCGAGCTGCCCCTACCGGGTGACCGCGCTGGTCTCCGACCGCGACTGCGAGGCGGTGACCCGTGCCGCCACCGCCGGGCTCGCGACCGCGGTCGTCAGACCTGGCGACCATGAGGACCGCGCCGCCTGGAATCGCGCACTGGCGGACGCCGTGCGCGACTTCGCGCCCGACTGGGTGGTCTCTGCCGGCTTCATGCGCATCCTCGGACAGGCGTTCCTCGACGAGTTCCCCGGCCGGGTGATCAACACCCATCCGGCGCTGCTGCCGTCGTTTCCCGGAGCCCACGCGGTGCGGGACGCGCTCGCATACGGCGTGTCCGTCACCGGATGCACCGCTCACCTGGTCGATGCCGGCGTGGACACCGGTCCTGTGATCGACCAGCGCGCCGTCGACGTCCGCCCGGACGACACCGAAGCCACCCTCCACGAACGCATCAAGGTCCGCGAGCGCGAGATGCTCGTCGACGTCCTCACGGCCGCCGCCCGCGGTCGCCTCCATATCGAAGGTCGAAAGGTGTACATATCGTGACCTCCCAGCCGGACAACTCCCGCAGGCCCGTACGCCGCGCCCTCATCAGCGTCTACGACAAGACCGGGCTCACCGAGCTCGCCCGCGGTCTGGCGGACGCGGGCGTCGAGATCGTCTCCACCGGGTCCACCGCCCAGCGGATCTCGGAGGCCGGCATCGACGTGACCCCGGTCGACTCGCTGACCGGGTTCCCGGAGTGCCTCGAAGGCCGGGTCAAGACCCTGCACCCGCGGGTCCATGCCGGCATCCTGGCGGACACGAGAAAGCCCGAGCATCTCGAGCAGATCGCGGACTTGGACGTGAAGCCGTTCGAGCTCGTCGTCGTCAACCTCTATCCCTTCACCGACACGGTCGCCTCCGGGGCGGACTACGACGCCTGCGTCGAGCAGATCGACATCGGCGGGCCCTCGATGGTGCGCGCGGCGGCCAAGAACCACCCGTCGGTGGCCGTCCTCGTCGACCCGGCCGGCTACGGCGAGGCCCTCGAGGCCGTCGCCGCCGGTGGTTTCAGCCTCACCCAGCGTCGTAGCCTCGCCGCGGCCGCGTTCCGCCACACCGGCGCCTACGACGTCGCGGTGGCCACCTGGATGACCGAGCAGACCTCCGACGCCGGGGCCGACGCCGATCCCGGCTACCCGGTCTGGCAGGGGCAGAGCCTCGATCTGGCCGCCACGCTGCGCTACGGCGAGAACCCGCACCAGAGTGCCGCCCTCTACACCGACGCCGCCGCCGCACCGGGCCTCGCGCAGGCCCGTCAGCTGCACGGCAAGGAGATGAGCTACAACAACTACGTCGACGGCGATGCCGCGTGGCGCTCGGCCTTCGACCACGCCGAGCCGTGCGTGGCGATCATCAAGCACGCCAACCCGTGCGGAATCGCCATCGACCCGGACGTCGCCGCCGCGCACCGCGCCGCCCACGAGTGCGACCCCGTCAGCGCGTTCGGTGGCGTGATCGCCGCGAATCGCGAGGTCAGTGTGGAGATGGCCGAGCAGGTGGCCGAGATCTTCACCGAGGTGATCATCGCGCCGTCCTACGCGGATGGTGCCGTGGAGATCCTGCAGCGCAAGAAGAACATCCGCATCCTCGAGGCGCAGGCCCCGGTCGAGGGCGACGTCGAGCGCAAGCAGATCTCCGGCGGCGTGCTCGTGCAGCAGCGCGACTCCCTGGACGCCCCGGGCGACGTGGTGTCCGGCTGGACCAAGGCCTGCGGCGGGGACGCCGACGAGCAGACCCTGCGCGACCTGCTGTTCGCGTGGCGCGCCTGCCGGGCCGTCAAGTCCAACGCCATCCTCCTCGCCCAGTCCGGCGCGACCGTCGGCGTAGGCATGGGGCAGGTCAACCGCGTCGACTCGGCACGCCTGGCCGTGCAGCGCGCGGGGGAGCGGGTCTCCGGTTCGGTGGCCGCCTCGGACGCGTTCTTCCCGTTCGCCGACGGGCTCGAGGTGCTCGCCGAGGCCGGCGTGCGCGCCGTGGTCCAGCCCGGTGGCTCGGTGCGTGACGCCGAGGTGATCGAGGCCGCCGAGAAGGCCGGCATCACGATGTACTTCACCGGCGCCCGGCACTTCTTCCACTGATATGACCGACACCGGCGCGCGGGATCAGCGGGGCGGCACTGCTCCGTTGACCCCGCGCGCCCAGGCCAAGGTGCGGCGGCGGGCGGAGATCCTCGTTGCCGCTGCCCGGCTCATGGCCCGTCGTGGGTTCCACGGCGTTCGGCTGGACGACATCGGCGCCGAGGTGGGCATCTCCGGCCCGGGCATGTACCGGTACTTCTCCTCCAAGGAGGACGTGCTCGCCGAGATGCTGCTGGACATCTCCGTCCGTCTGCGCGACGGGGGTCGGGCGGCGGTCGAGCGAGGCGGGGAGCCCGCCGAGGTGCTCGACGCACTGCTCGCGGTCCACGTGGACTTCGTGGCCACCGAACCCGATCTCATCAGCGTGCAGTTCCGGGACCTGGCCTCGCTGCCGGCCGGCCCTCGGCACGAGGTGCGCCGACTGCAGCGTGAGTACGCCGAGATGTGGGTGGAAGCCCTGGTGCGGCTGCGGCCCGACCTGCCGGTGGTCGCCGCGCGCGCTCACGTCCACGCGGTGTTCGGTCTGCTCAACTCCAGTCCGCGGCTGCCGGCCATGGCCGAGGCCGAGCTGCGCCGCGTCCTGACGGCGATGGCGTCGGCGGCCCTGCGGGCCTGACGCCTGGGGTCCGGCGCCGGCACGTGCGGGTGGTTGACCTGCCCGCGTGATGTGCCGATCGCGGTGATCGATGCGGCCGAGACCCTCGAGGGCCTGGTCGCACACACGGCCGGTGGGTCCACCCCCGCCTGACTCCCGGGGCCGGCCATGACGCGGCCGGTCGTACAGTGGGACGGTGGACAGTGCCAGTGACCTCGGATCCGGGATCGCCCCGGGGAGCCCGGCGTTCCGGCAGATGCAGCTAGCGCTGCTGTGCATCGGTATCGCGACGTTCGCCCAGTTGTACTCGCCGCAGGGACTGTTGCCGCTCATCGCCACCGACGAGGGGGTGAGCGCGGACGCCGCATCGCTCATGATCTCGGCCGCGACACTGGGACTGGCCGTCGGGGTCATCCCGTGGTCATACGTCGGCGACGCGGTGGGCCGGCGTCCGGCGATGCTCGTCGCGATCACTCTGGCCTGTGTGTTCGCGGTGCTCGCACTGGTCATGCCGAGCTTCCCCCTGATCTTGGTCATGAGGTTCTTCGAGGGCGCGATGCTCGGCGGTGTTCCCGCTCTCGCGGTGGCGTACCTCAGCGAGGAGATCCGGCCCGGCGTCTCGGCGGTGGCCGCGGGCACGTACGTCGCCGGGACGACCATCGGGGGGTTGACCGGCCGGATCGTCGCGGCGCCGCTCGGGGAGCGGCTTGGCTGGCAGATCGGCATGCTCGCGGTGCTGGCGATCGCCGTGGCCGCGGTCGCGGTCTTCCTCGTCACGGCCCCACCCGCGCGCAACTTCACCCCGCGACGCGCCACCGTCCGCGAGGCGGTCGGTCGGCTCGTCGGCAACCTGCGCTCGCCGGCGCTGATCGTGATCTACCTGCAGGCGATGCTCACCATGGGCGGGTTCGTCGCCATGTACAACTACCTGGGGTTCCACCTGTCCGCGCCGCCGTACGCGCTGCCCCTCTGGCTCACCGGCCTGATCTTCCTCGCCTACCTCGCCGGGACGGTGTCGTCCCCACGCGCCGGAGTACTCGCCTCCAGGCTGGGACGCAAACCGGTGCTCATCGGCGGAAACCTGCTGATGGCGGGCGGGGTGGCACTGACCCTCGTGCCGAGTCTCTGGGTGATAGTGCCGGGGGTCGTCGTGCTGACGGCCGGGTTCTTCGCGTCCCACGCCGTGGCCGCGGGCTGGGCGGGGTCCTCGGCGGTCGCCGGGCGGGCGCAGTCCACGTCGCTCTACAACCTGGGCTACTACGGCGGATCGTCGGTCTTCGGGTTCCTGGGCGGGACGTTCCTCGCGGCTGGTGGGTGGGCCGGGACGGTCGGGATGGTCCTCGGGCTCACGGCGGTCGCGACCGTGCTCGTGGCCGCTGTCCTGCCCAGGAACTGACGGGCGGATCGCACCTGGAGCTGAATCCCCCTGGGCGGACGACGCAGCCCGCGGGCCGAGGGGTTCTCGGATCGCGGGCTGCGTGAGGGGCGTCAGGCGTCGAGCTGCGGGCGTAGGGCGGCGAGCTCCTCCCGGTATCGGGTCACGTTGTCCAGCTTGACGTGCTCGTAGCCGCGGACCATGTCCGGCAGCTCGGCGAGCGCGACCGCGGTCGCGGTCCACGTGGCGTCCTTGCCGACCGGGCCCACGCGACGCAGCTCGGCGGTGAGCTCGTCGACGAGGCCGCGGTACTCGGCCAGCAGCTCGCGTTCGACCCGGCGGACACCGGCGTAGCCGAACACATCGAGTGGCGTGCCCCGCAGACGCTTCATCTTCGCGAGCGCCTTCATGGCCGGCATGGCCTTGGGGCCGATCGAGATCTTCTTCTTCATGCCCATCGCGCGCAGTGTCGGCGGATGCAGCTTGAGCCTGGCCACCGCGCCTTCGCCCCAGTCCTCGGCGATCTGCTGAGCGAACTCCGGGTCCACGGCGAGGCGGGCGACCTCGTACTCATCCTTGTATGCCATGAGCTTGTGGAGGTGCTTGGCCACCGCGAGCGTGAGCTGTTCACCCGCCGTGTCACCGGCGGCGCCCGGGCCACCTGCAGTGCGCTCATCCTTCAAGGCCTCGGCCGCGCGGATCTGCTCCACGCGTCGCACATAGTCGGCCGCGTAGGCCTCGTCCTGGAAGGCGATGAGTTCGTCGACCCGCAGCGCCACTGCAGCGCGCAGCTCGTCGGAGGCATCGGCCCCGAGTCCTGCGAGCAGACGCTCGCAGGCGGGCGAGGCCACATGACGGTCGACGGTCGCCGTCGACACCGGCTGGTGCAGCTCGGCGACGAGCGCGGACACCGCGGCGGGATCCGCGACGGTCTGACGGCCACGGCGGAACGCCTGCAGGTTCTGCTCCACGGCCACCCCGTTGAGCTCGATGGCCTGCTCGATGGCCTCCGCGGAGACGGGCAGCGCGCCACTCTGATACGCGGCGCCCACCATGAGCATGTTGGACGTCTGCGTGGAACCGAACAGCTTCTCCGTCGTGTCGCCCGGGTCGAGGTAGAGGCCACGGCGAGAGGCGCGGTCGATCACGGCCTGGATGTCCGAATCAGTGGGGAAGTGTACGGCGGTGTCGATGACCATCTTCCCGGTCGGGATCTGCGTGGTGGAGACGACCGCGGTGGTGCGATCCGGGTTCGCGACCTTGAGGTGGGCGTTGTCCGCACCGACGATGCCGTCACAACAGAGGTAGAGGTCGCAGTCGCCCGCGCCGATCTTGGGTGGCTGCTCCAGCGGGGTGCGGCTCACGCGGACGTCGGAGACCACGGCACCGCCCTTCTGGGCGAGCCCGGTCATGTCGAGAGTGCGTGCCGAGTTGCCGTCGAGCACGGCGGCGGTGGCCAGGACCGCGGAGACCGTGACGATGCCGGTCCCGCCGATCCCGGTGAGGCGGAGTGAGAAGCCACGGTCGGGATCCACCTCGGATCGGGCCGGCTCGGGAATGTCGCCGGCACCGAGCGCGGGGGCCGTGGCGACCCGCTCGGTCCTGTCTCCCGGCACGACGGTGACGAATGCGGGGCAGTCGCCCTGCAGACACGAGAAGTCGAAGTTGCAGGTGGACTGGTCGATCTGGGTCTTGCGGCCGAACTCGGTCTGGACCGGGTGGACGGACAGGCAGTTGGATTTCTTGCCGCAGTCGCCGCAGCCCTCACAGATTCGCTCGTTGATCACGACCTTTTCGGCGGGGGTGGGATAGTCACCGCGCTTGCGGTGGCGACGCTTCTCGGCGGCGCAGTACTGGTCGTGGACCAGCACCGTGACGCCGGGGACGGCCGCGAGCTCCTGCTGGATTTCGAGGGTGTCCACCCGGTCGCGCACGTCGACGCCTCGCGGGACGCCCTGTGCCCTGGTGGCCTTGACGTTGTCCGTCGTCACGACGATTTTGGCGACCTTCTCGGCCTGGAGCAGGCGAAGGATCTCCGGGAGCGACATCTCGCCGACCGGGTCCTGGCCGCCGGTCATGGCGACCGTGCCGTTGTAGAGCAACTTGTAGGTGATGTTGTCGCCCGCGGCCACAGCGGCGCGCAGAGCGAGAGATCCGGAGTGCATGAACGTGCCGTCGCCGACGTTCTGCACCATGTGGCGCTCTTCGAGGAACGGTGACATGCCCGTCCACTGGATGCCCTCGCCGCCCATCTGGGTGACGCCCGTGACCTTGCCGACCTGCGACTCGTCCATCGTCAGCACCATCGCGTGGCAGCCGATGCCGCCGCCGACCAGGGTGCCGTCGGCGACCTTGGTGGAGCTGTTGTGTGGGCAGCCCGAGCAGAAGTACGGGGACCGGGTGGTGGCCAGTGGCAGCGTGATGCGCGAGCGGCCGCGGCCCGGGCCGTCGAGCCACGCCTGTGCGGACTCGATGCCGTGGACCTTGCCGAGCCGCTGTGCCAGGCCCCGGGTCACGGCGTCCACGTCGAGTTCGCCGAATCGGCTGAACAGGGTGGAGCCGTCTTCGTGGGACTTGCCCACGACGTTGGCGACGTCGGGGCGGCGGAAGTGGATCTCGCGGATCATGGTCTCGATGAAGTCCCGCTTCTCCTCGACCACGATCACCTCGTCGAGACCGGTCATGAACTCGTCGAGCACGGTGCGCTCGATCGGGTAGACCATGCCCAGCTTGAGGATCCGGATGCCGCGGCGCGCGAGTTCCGAATCGTCGAGGCCGAGCCGACGGAGGGACTCCCGGACGTCGAGGTAGCTCTTGCCGGAGGCGACGATGCCGATCCGGTCGTCGGCGGTGCGCTGCACTATGCGGTTGAGCTTGTTGAGTCGTGCGTACTCGAGGGCGCGAGGGATCCGGATGGTGAGCTGGTTCTGCTCCAGTTCCATCAGACTCGACCCGAGCAGCTGGCCGGACGGGACGTGCGGGCTCACGCCGAGGTCACCGTAGACGGGCAGGATCCGGTCCGGGTCCACGAGGGCGGTGGACGAGGCGTCCGCGACGTGCGAGGAGATCTTCATGGCGGACCACAGGCCGGAGACCCTGGACAGGATTGCGGCGTGGACGCCGAAGTCCAGGACGTCCTGCGAGTCGGCGGGGTACAACGTGGGCAGGTAGAGGTCGGCCAATGCCAGTTCGGAGGCGCACGGGACGGTCGAGGACTTGGCCCCGGGGTCGTCGCCGACCAGGGCGACGGCGCCGCCGTGCGGATCGGTGCCGATGAGGTTGGCGTGTCGGATGGCATCCGAGGCGCGGTCGAGGCCGGGGGATTTGCCGTACCAGTAGCCCACGACGCCATCCAGGGGAGCACCGCCGGTGTGGGCGGTCGAGCGCAGGGTGCCGGTGCGACGGGCGATCTGCGAGCCCATCACCGCGGTCGCGCCGGCCTCCTCGTTGAGGGCGGGGCGGTGCACGACGTCGTACGGGTCGAGGAACGCGCCGCGCTTGGCCAGCTCGAGGTCGTAGCCCGCCAGCGGCGAGCCCTCGTAGCCGCTCACCAGACTCGCGGTGAGCAGGTTCTGTCTACGGTCCAGGCGCGCGCGGTCACGGACGGTGCGGACCAGGGCCTGGATCCCGGTGAGGTAGACGGTGCCGCTCTCGCGGGTGTAGCGGTCCGAGAGGGAGAAGGAGCCGGCGTCCGCCTGGCCGGTCCGCGGCAGGTCGTCGTGCGTGCCGTTGGGGGAGCCGAGAAGGGAGGTCATGATTCACACCTAGCCTTGGGGAACTTGTGATCAGGATCTCCAGGCTAGGCCGTCCTGTGAACCCCGTCACGTGGCCAGCGGACTGCCGGGCAGTCTGTACATCGAGCGCGCCGGCACGGGAACGAGATTGAACACCATGTCCACTAGTTCGTCCTCTACTCTGGACACATGGACTTCTCACCCAACCTGGACGACACGGACCGGCGGCTGCTGTCGATCGTCATGGCGGACCCCCGCGTCGGCGTACGCGAGTTCTCGCGTCGCCTCGGCGTGGCCCGCGGCACCGCACAGGCTCGGCTCGACAAGCTCGAGTCGCGCGGCGTGCTCGCCTCCTGGGCGCCGGCCCTCGACGCCTCCGCGCTCGGCTACCCGCTCGGCGCGCTCGTCCACATCCAGATGGCGCAGGCCAAGCTGCAGGAGACGTGCGATGGCCTGGCGCGGGTGCGTGAGGTGCTCGAGGTGATGAGTGTGGCCGGCGAGTTCGACATCGTCTGCCGCGTGGTCGCGCGCGACCACGCGCACCTCGAAGAGGTCTTCAGCGCGATCATCTCGACGCCCGGCGTGCTGCGGACCCGCACCGAGGTGATCCTGCGCCAGCGGGTCGGGCCCCGCGTGACCCAGCTGCTCGAGGGCTGAGCGCTACTCCCAGATCCGGGCGAACGGGAAGGCGGCCTCGTACTCGGAGGCGATCTCGAGGAGGGTGCGATCGTGACCGATACGGGCGCTGAGCTGCACGCCGATCGGCATCCCGTCCGGCGCGGCCCCGGCAGGTAGGGAGATGGCCGGTGAGCCCGCCACGTTCTGGGCCGGAGTGAACGTGACCCAGTTCGCGACCCGCTCCATGTGCTGGTCGAAATCCTGGTCGGCGTCCAGGTAGCCGACTTCCGGCGTCTCGTGGTTGACCACCGGATTGAGGATCAGGTCGCGGTCGCCGAACATCGCGTCGTGGCGCCGCCGCATCCGGTTCAGGCGCAGCAGCACACCTGGGACCCGGTGCAGACGCCTGAGCGCCTGGGCCGCGAGACCCACGGTGAAGGCGTCGAGCTCGGCGGGGTCAAAGCCTTCGCCGAAGAGTGAGGCACCCTGTTTGGACGTGGCCAGGGCGAGCAGGCCCCAGTAGGCCTTGAAGTCGTCCTCGAACGTCGACGGGACGGGCGCCTCGATCAGGTCCACGCGATGTCCGAGCTCCTCGAGGCGCTGGGCGGCCAGGCGCAGCACGGTGAGGGTGGCGGCGTCGGTGGGGCCGCCCGCGGGGCTCTGCTCGACCATCCCTATCCGCAGCCGCCGGTCGGGAGCGGGCGAGATCTGCCCCATCGGTGCGACCTTCGTCGCCGGCCGCCGGGCCTCGAACGCGGCCCAGAAGTTCACCGTGTCGCGCACGGATCTCGTCACGACCGACTGCGACACGATCGGGATGGGCATGTTCTTGGAGTAGGGCTCGTGGGAGTGGCGGCCCTGGCTGGGCTTGAATCCGACCAGCCCGGTCGCCGCCGCGGGAATCCGCACGGAACCGCCGCCGTCGTTGGCGTGCGCGATCGGCAGCGCGCCCGCGGCCACGAGCGCGGCCGAGCCTCCCGATGAGCCTCCGGGCGTGCGACGGACATCCCACGGATTGCGGGTGACGCGTCCACCCTGGCGTTCGGTCGCCGCCGTCCAGCCGAACGGCGGGGTGGTGGTCATCCCGACCGGGATCACCCCGGTCGCACTCAATTCGCGCACGACCGGGCCGTCCGAGTCTGCCGGGGTCGCACGCACCGCGTCGGAGCCCATGGTGGTGGGCATCCCGGCGGCAGCGACGTTGTCCTTGAACGCGCTCGGCACGCCGGCGAGCCGGGGGATCCCCTCTGGGCCACGCACGTGCTCGCCGAAAGCCCGGGCCCGCTGGAGGGCCCGGCCGGTGTCGCTGAACGCCAGCGTGCCGAGGGCGGGCTCGACGGAGTCGATTCGCGCGATGGCCGCCTGCATCGCCTCGACCGGATGGAGTTCGCCGGTGCGGATCCGCTCGGCCACGGCGGTCGCGTCGTCGTAGCCGAGGGCATCGTCGTGGAAGGCATGCACCCGACGGGTGTCGTTGCCGGAAGTGCTGGCAGTGGCGTCGATCACGACCCCACCTTAGGGGTGCTCTTGCGCCGTGCGGGAACTCACTATTGACATCCTCAGGGTCGATCAGGCAGTTTAGGGGCACCTAAGTAAGGCGAGGGTCACCTAAAGCGCTTCCGTGGCGCCGTCACCGACGGTGAGGTGTGACCCGGCTGTGGAGGACGATTCATGACAGTGCACCCGATCACGTCGAGCCCGATCACCGCGGGCGCGCGCCGACTCCTGGACGGCACCGGCGTCGCCACGGTCGCCGTGCGCGGGAGCAAGAACCGCTCGGACGTCATGGTCTCGGCGGGGCATCGCTGGATCGGCGAAGGCGCGATCGTCGTGATCGGGACGCCGGCGCCCTGGTCGGGCCTGATGGTCGCGCCGGGTGAGTCCGTCGAGGTCGTGGTGATGATCGACGAGTACGCCCCGATCGTCGAGGCCAGGGTCCACGTCGCCAGCCTCTACGCCTTCGGCGTCGCCCGGGCGGCGCGACAGGGCGAGGGCTGGGTGGTCGAGATCGAGATCCAGCTCGGTGACGTGGACGTGAAGCGCCTCGGCCACGCGGGCACGGTCGACGCACGGCTGCTCGACGCGGTGCCGTCCGATCCGCTCGCGGTCGAATCGGCCGGCCTGGCGGACGAGATCCGGGCTCGTTTCGGCGGCGAGCTGGCCGCCCTCGCCGGCGCCGGCGATCCGGACAGTCCGCCCTACGTGCTCGGGGTGGACGCCGAAGGGCTCCACCTGATCACCGCACTGGGCGTTGACGCCGACGTCATCCACCTCCCGTTCCTGGCCCGTGCGGAGAATGCGGGGGACGTGGTCCGGGAGATGGGTCAGTACGTCGCTCGCGCCAGCTGACGCGGCGCTCGTCGTCGTCGGCGTCCGACCGCACACGCACGACCGGCTCCCGACCTCGCGAGGTCGGGAGCCGGTTTCGTGGGTTGAGGGGCTGGGAGGCCGGACGCGCGGCGCCGGTCAGGCCGGGGTGTAGGTGAGGCAGTCGGCCGTGTCGGCGCCGGAGCCGATGGTGACCGACTCGGCGGAGCAGAGCAGGTCCTTGTTGTGTGCGCACTCGACCCGCTGGCAGGCGCCCACGTGGGCGGCGGCGGTGGGGAGGCCACCGCGGACGTCCAGTGAGATGAAGGTGCCGCATTCGGCGTGATCGGGCGCGCCGGCGACCGTGATGGCGCCCGCGTTGCAGTTCTGCTCGCTGTTGAACGAGCACGCGGTCACGGTGCAGGTGCTGATTCCGGTGAGGGTGGCCATGACGATCGCTCCTCGCGTCGCGTCGGATGTGTGGACAAGAGTCAACACCGGATCGGTCCGACTTGCAACCAAAGTAAGGCTGTGCTATATGAGCCAAGCCTAAGCTTCTGGCCTGCGGGAACGGCATCGTCGGGGCGCGGCTGCCCCCGGTTCCGCTTGCGTTCGTCGAGGAGTCACCGCGGCCGGGGCGGGCGGTGTGTGCGAATCCGCTCTGGACATTTGTGAGGCGCGGCACTATCGTCGATTTCAGTTAATCCGACTTAACTGAAAGGGAGCGGCGCAGATGACTTCCGCGACCACCAATCGCCAGGCGCACGAGGAGCTCCTCTCCGACCTGCGTGCCCGCCTCGACCGCGCCGCGCTCGGCGGCGGCGAGAAGGCCCGGACCCGACACCTCGAGCGGGGCAAGCTCCTCGCCCGCCAACGTGTCGACGTCCTACTCGACCCCGGCAGCCCGTTCCTCGAGCTCTCGCCGCTCGCCGCGGAGGAGATGTACGGCGGCAAAGCCCCCGCCGCGGGTGTCGTGGCCGGCATCGGCCGGGTCTCCGGCCGCGAGTGCCTGATCATCGCCAACGACGCGACGGTCTCCGGCGGCACCTATTACCCCATGACGGTGAAGAAGCACCTGCGCGGCCAGGAGGTGGCACTGGCCAACAACCTGCCGTGCATCTACCTCGTCGACTCGGGCGGCGCGATGCTGCTCCAGCAGGACGAGGTCTTCCCTGACCGCGACCATTTCGGCCGCATCTTCTACAACCAGGCCACGATGTCCGCCAAGGGCATCCCGCAGATCGCCGCGGTCATGGGCTCGTGCACCGCCGGTGGCGCGTACGTGCCGGCGATGAGCGACGAGGCCGTGATCGTGCGCAATCAGGGCACGATCTTCCTGGCCGGTCCGCCGCTGGTCAAGGCCGCGACGGGCGAGGAGGTCACCGCCGAGGAGCTGGGTGGCGGCGACCTCCACGCCAAGACCTCCGGTGTGGTGGACCACCTGGCCGACGACGACTACGACGCGCTCATGAAAGTCCGGGAGATCGTCGCGACCTGCCCGCCCTCGCCCGCCCCGGACTGGGACGTCCTCGAGCCGCGTGAGCCGGCCCGCCCGCAGACGGACCTGTACGACCTCGTTCCGACCGACTCGCGCACCCCGTACGACGTGCGCGACATCATCGGAACGATCGTGGACGGCGGCGAGTACACCGAGTTCAAGGAGAACTACGGCAGCTCGATGGTCACCGCGTTCGCGCGGATCCACGGTCACCCGGTCGGGATCATCGGCAACAACGGCGTGATCTTCTCCGAGTCCGCCCTCAAGGGGGCGCACTTCATCGAACTGTGCGATCGCCGCAGGATCCCGCTGGTCTTCCTGCAGAACATCACCGGCTTCATGGTGGGCCGCCAATACGAGGCGGGCGGGATCGCCAAGAATGGCGCCAAGATGGTCACCGCCGTGGCGTGCGCCCGGGTGCCCAAGTTCACGATCGTCGTGGGCGGCTCGTTCGGCGCCGGCAACTACTCGATGTGCGGCCGCGCCTACTCGCCGCGCTTCCTGTGGATGTGGCCCAACGCGAAGATCGCCGTGATGGGTGGTCCGCAGGCGGCCGACACCCTGGCCTCGGTGCGCGCGGCGCAGGTCACCAAGTCGGGAGGGGAGTGGACCGACGAGCAACAGTCGGAGTTCACCGCCCCGATCCGGGAGCAGTTCGAGGAGCAGTCCACCGCGTACTACTCCACGGCCCGCCTCTGGGACGACGGGATCATCGACCCCGCCGACACCCGCACCGTCCTCGGCCTGGCGCTTGCCGCGGCCGCCAACGCCCCCCTCGAGCCGGTCAACAACGGCGTCTTCAGGATGTGAGCAGACCAATGTCAGAAAAACTGCCTCAGAAGCTCGACACCGTCCTGGTGGCCAACCGCGGTGAGATCGCGTGCCGCGTGATCCGTTCACTCCGCGCCGCGGGTATCCGCTCGGTCGCCGTCTACTCCGATGCCGACGCCGACGCGCTGCACGTGCGCATGGCGGACGCCGCGGTCCGGCTGGGCCCGGCGCAGGCGTCGCAGTCCTACCTCGACATCGACAAGGTCATCGCCGCGTGCCGCGAGACCGGCGCGCAGGCCGTCCACCCGGGGTACGGCTTCCTGTCGGAGAACGCGAAGTTCGCCCGCGCGCTGGAGGAGGCGGGTCTGATCTTCGTCGGCCCGCCGGCCTCGGCGATCGAGACGATGGGTGACAAGATCACCGCCAAGGCCGCGGTGACCGCTCGCGACGTGCCCACCGTGCCCGGCATCTCCCGGCCGGGACTGACCGACGACGAGCTGGTCGCCGGCGCGGCCGAGGTCGGCTACCCCGTTCTCGTCAAGCCGTCCGCCGGCGGCGGCGGTAAGGGCATGCGGCGCGTCGAGGATCCGGCTGACCTGCCGGCGGCCCTGGACTCGGCGCGGCGCGAGTCGGCTAACGCGTTCGGCGACGACACGCTGTTCCTCGAGCGGTTCGTGGACACCCCCCGCCACATCGAGGTGCAGGTCCTGGCCGACACCCACGGCAACATCGTCCACCTGGGAGAGCGCGAGTGCTCGCTCCAGCGGCGCCACCAGAAGGTCATCGAGGAGGCGCCCAGCGCGCTGCTCGACGAGGCCACCCGCCAGCGCATCGGTCAGGCGGCCTGCGACGCGGCCCGCTCGGTCGGGTACGTCGGCGCCGGGACGGTCGAGTTCATTGTCTCCGCACACTCCCCGGACGAGTTCTTCTTCATGGAGATGAACACCCGCCTGCAGGTGGAGCACCCGGTCACCGAGATGGTCACCGGCGTGGACCTGGTCGACTGGCAGGTCCGCATCGCCGCGGGCGAGGAGCTGACGCTGCGCCAGGAGGACATCACCCTCACGGGCCACGCGATCGAGGCCCGCGTCTACGCCGAGGACCCGGCCAAGGGCTTCCTGCCCACCGGCGGCACGGTGCTCGGTCTCGAGGAGCCGTCGGGCAGCGGGATCCGCGTGGACTCCGGTCTGCGGGTGGGAACAGTCGTCGGCAGTGACTACGACCCCATGCTCGGCAAGGTCATCGCCCACGGCGCCGACCGCGCCGAGGCGCTGGCACGACTCGACGCGGCGTTGGCCGGCACCCACGTGCTGGGCCTGCGCACCAACGTCGACTTCTGCCGCTTCCTGCTCTCCCGCCCCGAGGTCGTGGCCGGTGACCTGGACACCGGGCTGCTCGACCGTAGTGTCGACGACTACGCCGCCGCCCCCGCGCCGGAGGGCGCGCTGGTGGCCGTGGCCATGCACCGCACCGAGGAGCGCTGGGCCAGGGTGCCCGCCGACCGCCGTGGGCCGTGGGACGTGCCCAACGGCTGGCGGGTCGGAGGCCGCGCCGAGGTGTGGACGCGGCTGGACACCGGGCCCGGGACCGATCCGGTCACGGTGGGACTCAAGGGGACGCCCGACGACGCCGAGGTCACCATCACCGACGCGACGATCGGCTCCGCCGAGGAGCCGACGGTCTCGTCGCGCCACCGGGCGCGGGTCGCCCGGGACGGGGCCTCGCTCCGGCTCACCGTCGACAGCACCCAGCAGCGCTGGACGATCGTGCGGTCCACGGATCCCAAGAGCCCCGACACGTACTGGGTGGCGGGCGACGGCGGGACCTGGGACCTGCGCCTGCTGCCGCTCATCGACTCCCGGATCCACGACGCCGGCGCCGCCGACGGTCAGATCCTCAGCCCCATGCCGGGTTCGGTGATCGCCTGCTTCGTGGAGGACGGGGCCGAGGTCACCGCCGGCCAGAACATCCTGGCCGTCGAGGCCATGAAGATGGAGCACTCGCTCACCGCGCCGATCGACGGCGTGGCCCGCGTCCACGTCCGCCAAGGCGAGCAGGTGCCCGCCGATCATCTGCTCGCGACCGTCGAGCCCCACCCCTCCACCGAGGAATCCGAAGGAGAATCCGATGCCTGAGTTGGAAGAGCACTACGCAGATCTCAAGTCGACGGTCGCCGACTTCGCCGACAAGGTGGTCGCCCCGGCCTCGGCGGAACACGACCGCGATCACACCTTCCCCTACGAGGTCGTGGCCCAGATGGGTCAGATGGGCCTGTTCGGCCTGCCCTTCCCGGAGGAGTACGGCGGCATGGGCGGCGACTACTTCGCCCTCTCGCTGGCACTCGAGGAGCTCGGTCGTGTCGACCAGTCCACCGCGATGACCCTCGAGGCCGGCGTCGGCCTGGGTGCGATGCCGATCTTCCACTTCGGAAACGAAGAGCAGAAGCAGAAGTGGCTACCGGACCTGGCCGCGGGCACGAAGCTCGCGGGCTTCGGCCTCACCGAGCCCGGCGCGGGTTCGGATGCCGGTGCCACCAAGACCACCGCCAAGCGTGAGGGCGACCAGTGGGTGATCAACGGCAACAAGCAGTTCATCACCAACTCGGGCACCGACATCACCTCGCTGGTCACCGTCACCGCCGTCACGGGGACGCGCGAGAACGGCAAGAAGGCCATCTCGACGATCATCGTCCCGTCCGACACCCCCGGTTTCACGGCCGAGCCGCCGTACGACAAGGTCGGCTGGAACTCGTCCGACACCCACCCGCTGACCTTCGCCGACGCGCGGGTGCCGGTAGAGAACCTGCTGGGCGAGGAGGGGCGCGGCTACGCGAACTTCCTGTCGATCCTCGACGAGGGCCGGATCGCCATCGCCGCCGTGGCCACGGGTGCCGCGCAGGGCTGCGTGGACGAGTCGGTCAAGTACGCGCGCGAGCGCGAATCCATGGGCCAGAAGATCGGCTCGTTCCAGTCGATCGCGTTCAAGATCGCTCGTATGGAGGCCCGCGCCCACACGGCGCGTTGCGCCTACTACGAGGCCGCGCGACTCATGTTGGCCGGCAAGCCGTTCAAGAAGGAGGCCGCGATCGCCAAGATGGTCGCCTCCGAGGCCGCGATGGACAACGCCCGCGACGCCACGCAGGTCCACGGCGGCTACGGCTTCATGAACGAGTACCCGGTCGCCCGCCACTACCGCGACTCGAAGATCCTCGAGATCGGCGAGGGCACGACCGAGGTGCAGCTCATGCTCATCGCGCGCGGACTGGGGCTGTAGTCATGTCGGACAACAGTGCGCAGCAGCGCAAGGAGGTCGTCCAGCGCGGCCTGTGGTTCGAGGAGTACGAGGTCGGCACCGCGTACCTCCACCGCCCCGGCCGGACGATGACCGAGGCGGACAACGTCCTGTTCACCACGCTCACCATGAACACGCAGGCCCTGCACCTGGACGCGGCGTGGTCGGCCGAGCAGCCGGGCTTCGGCGGCGAGCGTCTCATGAACTCGATGCACACCCTGTCCACGCTGGTCGGCCTGTCGGTCGCGCAGCTCACGCAGGGCACGATCGTGGCGAATCTCGGGTTCTCCGAGGTCAACTTCCCCAAGCCGGTTCTACACGGCGACACGCTGTACGCGGAGACCATCTGCACCGACAAGCGCGAGTCGAAGTCGCGGCCGGGTGAGGGCATCGTCACCCTCGAGCACATCGGTCGCAACCAGCACGGCGACATCGTCGCCAAGGCGGTCCGCAAGACGCTGGTCCGCAAGCGCCCCACCGGAGAGGGATCGGCATGAGCGGCGCACCCGCATGGATCCCGCCCGGCCCGGCGCTGTTGTTCTGCCCGGCGGACCGCCCGGAGCGGTACGCCAAGGCCGCCGAGCGGGCGGACGTGGTGATCGTCGACCTCGAGGACGCCGTCGCGCCGGCGAAGCGGGCCGCCGCGCGTGATGCGCTGCGGTCCTCGGACCTGGATCCCGACCGCACGATCGTGCGCGTCAATCCGGTCGACACCTCCGACCACGCCGAGGACCTGGAGGCCTTCACCGCCACCGGCTACCGGTGCGTGATGCTCGCGAAGGCCGAGTCCGCCGCGCAGGTCACCGACCTGTACTCGGCGACCGGCGCCGCGGTGTTGGCGCTGGTGGAGACCCCGCTCGGCGTGGTCCGCGCGGAGGAGATCGCCTCCGCGCCGGGCTGCGCCGGGTTGATGTGGGGAGCCGAGGATCTGCTCGCCGCGATGGGCGGGTCGACCAGCCGGTTCTCCGCCGCCGAGGAGGGCGGGCCGCGGGTGGCGGGGGAGTACCGTGACGTCCCACGCCACGCCCGCACCCGGGTCGCGCTCGCCGCGGCCGCGTTCGGGCGGTGGGCGGTGGACTCGGTCCATCTCGACATCGCCGACGTCGAAGGTCAGCGCGCCGAGGCGCTCGACGCCGTCGCCCAGGGATATGTGGGCACGGCGTGCATCCATCCGTCCCAGGTGGCGGTGGTGCGTGAGGCCTATGCGCCCGACGACGACGAGGTGGCCTGGGCCCGCAAGGTCCTCGCCGCTGCGGAACACAACCAGGGCGTGTTCCAGCTGGACGGTCGCATGGTCGACGGTCCGGTCTTCCGCCAGGCCGAGTCGACGATGCGTCGCGCGGCCGCCGCCACCGAAGTGACAACCCCCCGGGCCTGATCCGGCCCCGCCCCCGAGGAGCACCGAGATGACCACCTCAAGTCTCGATTCCACACCACTCGATCCCGCGGTGTCCCACACGCGCGGGGAGACAGACATCCCTCTGCTCACGCAGACGATCCCCGACAATCTCGCGGCCACGGTCGAGCGGTTCGGGGATCGGGACGCCCTGGTCGACGTGCAGGCCGGACGCCGGTGGACCTATGCCGAGTTCCTCGCCGATGTGCGCCGGCTGGCGTCCGGCCTGCACCGGCTGGGGATCCGGGCGGGCGACCGCGTGGGTATCTGGTCGCCCAACCGTTGGGAGTGGGTGATGATCCAGTACGCCACCGCGGAGATCGGCGCCGTGCTGGTCAACATCAACCCGTCCTACCGGGTCCACGAACTGGAGTTCGTGCTGAAGCAGGCGGGGCTCAAGGCCGTCGTCGCGGCGCCCCAGTTCAAGGACTCTGATTACACGGGCATGCTGGCCCAGGTGCAGCCGAACTGCCCGGACCTGGAGTTCGTCGTCCTCTTCGGTGACGAGGAGTGGGAGTCGATGATGTCCGGGCCGACCCACACCGAGGAGCTGGCGGAGATCCGGGCGGGGTTGTCGTCGTCGGACCCGATCAACATCCAGTACACCTCGGGCACCACGGGCTTTCCCAAGGGCGCGACGCTCTCGCACTCGAACATCCTCAACAACGGGTTCTTCGTGGGCGAGCTGGTCAACTACTCCGAGGTCGACCGGGTGTGCATCCCGGTTCCCTTCTACCACTGCTTCGGCATGGTGATGGGCAACCTGGCGTGCACCACGCACGGCTCCGCCATGGTCATCCCCGGCCCGGCGTTCGACCCGGTCGCGTCGCTGCGCGCGGTGGTGGAGGAGAAGTGCACCAGCCTCTACGGGGTGCCCACGATGTTCATCGCCGAGCTCGCGTTGGAGGACTTCGACTCCTACGACCTGTCGACGCTGCGCACCGGGATCATGGCGGGCTCGCCGTGCCCCGAGTCGACCATGCGTCAGGTGATCGAGAAGATGCACATGGAGGAGGTGTCGATCTGCTACGGCATGACCGAGACCTCGCCGGTCTCGACGCAGACCCGGTCCGACGACTCGCTCGACCGCCGCGTCTCCACCGTGGGTCGGGTCGGCCCGCACCTGGAGATCAAGATCATCGATCCGGGCACCGGCGAGACCCTCCCGCGCGGCGAGGCCGGCGAGTTCTGCACCAAGGGCTACAGCGTCATGCTGGGCTACTGGGATCAGCCGGACAAGACCGCCGAGGCGATCGACGAGGCCGGATGGATGCGCACCGGTGACATCGGTGAGATGGACGACGACGGGTACGTCAGGATCACCGGCCGGATCAAGGATATGGTCATCCGCGGCGGCGAGAACATCTACCCGCGCGAGGTGGAGGAGTTCCTCTACACCCACCCGGCCATCCTCGACGCCCAGGTGATCGGCGTTCCCGACGCCAAGTACGGCGAGGAGCTCATGGCGTGGGTCCGCCTCAAGCCGGGTCGGGACGATCTGACCGCCGACGAGGTCCGTGAGTTCGCCACCGGCAAGCTCGCCCGCCACAAGATCCCGAAGTTCGTCCACGTCGTGGATGAGTTCCCCATGACGGTCACCGGCAAGGTCCGCAAGGTCGACATGCGTGAGACCGCGATCGAGATCCTCGGGCTGGCCTGACAGGCCCGCAACCGTTCTTGACGCCCCTGAGCAAGGAGTGAGTGTATGTCCAGCAAGATCATGACCGCGGCGGAGGCCGTCGCGGATATCCCGGCCGGGGCGTCGATCGCCGCGGGTGGGTTCGGACTGGTGGGGATCCCCCAGGTCGTCATCGAGGCGCTCGCCGCGCGCGACGTGGGGGACTTCGAGGTGTTCTCCAACAACGCCGGTGTCGACGGCAAGGGCCTGGGGATGCTACTCGAGACCGGCAAGCTGCGCCGCATCGTGGCCTCGTATGTGGGGGAGAACAAGGAGTTCGCCCGCCAGTACCTGTCCGGAGAGCTGGAGGTCGAACTGACCCCCCAGGGCACGTTGGCCGAGCGGATGCGCGCCGGCGGCTCCGGGATCGGGGCGTTTTTCACCCGCACCGGCGTGGGCACCTTCGTCGCCGACGGCGGGATGCCGTGGAAGTACGACTCCGACGGTGGCGTGGCTTTGGAGTCCCCGCCCAAGGAGACCCGTGAGATCCGCGGGGAGACCTACGTACTCGAGCAGGCCATCGAGGCGGACTACTCCATCATCCGGGCCGCGGTGGCCGACCGCAGCGGCAATCTGCGGTTCAACCTCACCGCGCGGAACTTCTCGCCGCTGGCCGCGATGGCCGGCCGCGTGTGCATCGTGGAGGCCGAAAAGGTCGTCGAGGTGGGCCAGCTCGCGCCGGACGACATCCACCTGCCCGGCATCTTCGTTCACCGCCTGGTGGAACTGACGGCCGAGCAGGTCGCCGGGACCAAGTGGATCGAGAAGACCACCACCAACCCGCCCTCGGAAGGACAGCGCTGATGAGCAACACCGCCACGCCCGCCCGGCTCGGCCGCGACCGTCAGGCCATGGCCGCCCGCGCGGCTCTGGAGTTGTCCGACGGGCAGTACGTCAACCTGGGGATCGGCCTGCCGACCCTGGTGCCCAACTACGTCCCCGACGGGGTGGAGGTGACGCTGCAGTCGGAGAACGGCCTGTTGGGCATCGGACCGTACCCGCACCCCGATGATGTGAATCCGGACCTGATCAATGCGGGTAAGGAGACGGTGACGACGTTGCCCGGCTCGTCGATCTTCGACTCGGCGACCAGCTTCGGGATGATCCGCTCCGGCAAGATCGATGTGGCGATCCTCGGCGCGATGCAGGTCAACCCCGCCGGCGATATCGCCAACTGGATGGTGCCCGGGGCCATGGTCAAGGGCATGGGCGGGGCGATGGACCTCGTCGTGGGTGCTCGTCGGATCGTGGTGGTCATGGACCAGGTCGCCAAGGACGGCTCGTCCAAGATCGTCTCCGAGATCACCCTGCCGCTGACCGGGCTGGGATGCGTGAACCGCATCATCACCGAGCTCGGCGTGTTCGACCGCGACTCCGGCGGCCTGACCCTGATCGAGCTGGTCGACGGCGTCACCCTCGAGCAGATCACGGCCGCCACGGATGCACCCTTCGAGGTGGCCGACCACCTGAAGTGACACCGACCCCGGCGGCGGCCGGGCCCGGAACCGGCGCCCCGGTCGGCACCCTCGTGC